>JAJDHA010000100.1 GCA_030265965.1 Odoribacter sp. OttesenSCG-928-L07 | reverse complement strand
TCGTAATGTCGTTTATGATGATTTCAAAGCTATTATCATCAAAAATATTTACGCCAATCGTAAAATGTTTTCCCTGCTTATTGATTTGCGTTTCAAAATATTTTTCTTCGCCGCTTGTAGCAATAAAAGAGATAATATCTTTAAAAGCATAGTCTGAAAGTATTACCGATGGGTCTATGCTGGTATTTCCGATGATTGTGTTGAGATACTGCATAAAAAGCCCATTATAATATTCGATTTTTTTATCGGCATTGAAAAAACACAAGCCTTCTTCCGAAACATGAACGTGTTGTAACAGTTTCTCTCTTTCGACAGCAATTGTTTTCTTGCTTTCTTGAAGATGTTTGTAATCTCTGATGATTTTTGTTCCGATTTCGCCCAATTCATCATCCGGAAATACAATTGTTGCATCTTCATTTTCGCCTGACAAAGCAAATTCTTTCAGTTGTTTAATGGATTTCCCAAATCGTCCGGAAACCCAATTTATCAAAATCAACATTGCCAAAAACAATACTGCAATAAAATATAAAAATTCTTTATTTGACTTGAGAAAATTCTGTATATGAATATCATACGGGAAAGCCACCCGAATAAAATAATCGGTAAAACGTTTAGCATAGTAGATATATTCCAGATCATTTGATGTAGAAGATCGGATATTACTTCCTCTTCCTTTGTTCTGAGCAACAATTATTTCCGGTCTTTTTGCATGATTTTCCAAATAAGAAACATCATCAAGCGCGTTATCGAAAATCACATTTCCTTTTCGGTCGATAATCGTAATACGAAGATTTTCAGGGAAAGTTGAAAGTGACGAGTTATTTTCATTCTCCATTCTCAATTCTCAATTCTCCATTCTCAACTCCCCAGCGCCACATCCAGCACCATCATTATAGCAAAACCTATCATAGTTGCTATTGTGGCAATATCGCCGTGTTTTGATCTCTGTGATTCGGGGATTAGTTCTTCTATTACAACGTAAATCATTGCGCCTGCAGCAAATGACAACGCATAGGGTAAAAATTTTGTCATGGATGATGCTATTAATGCGCCCATGACTGCGCCAATAATTTCTACAGTACCTGATAATTGTCCGTAGAAAAAACTTTTCTTTCTTGAGAATCCTTCTCCGAGTAAAGGAGCAGATACAGCAAATCCTTCAGGAATATTTTGTAATCCGATTCCTAATGTTAATGTAATTGCTCCCATTAATCCGATGCTTCCAGCGCCGCCTGCTGCTAAAGCTCCGAACGCAACTCCGCAAGCCAATCCTTCGGGGAAATTGTGGATTGTTACAGCAAGTATCATCAAAGAAGATCTTTTCATTTTTGTTTTCGGACCTTCTCTCTCGCTCGCAGGAGCGCCAACATGCAAATGTGGAACAATATAATCTATGAGTCGCAGGAAAAGTCCTCCCGCTAAGAATCCGACAACAGCAGGAAGCCAAGAGATCATTCCTATTTCTGATGCCATTTCTATCGATGGCATCAATAGCGACCAAAAGCTTGCCGCCAACATAACTCCGGCAGCAGCACCAAGCATTATCGCCGATACTTTCGACGAAATCTTCTTAAATAAAAAAACAAATGCAGCTCCCAAAGCGGTCATCGCCCATGTAAAAACACCGGCGATGAGCGCTTGGAGAACTACATCTAATGTTGCAAATTTCTCTAACAAAATAATTTAGATTATCTCATTTTTTTGAAATTGTCTTTCATGATTTTTAAATCAGCCAACCAATCTTCGATATCATGCTCGTGTTCAAGCTCATCGTTTAAGATACCAACAGCCATTTGATAAGTTGCATAATCTTTACCAAAAGTAAAGTCGGCGATTTCTTGATAGCGTAAAATTGCGCAACGTTCACCTCTAAGGTTTTGTTCAAGAATTACTTCCACGTATGGATCTTCCGGCGCTTCATAAGCACATCTTGCTTTATCATACCATTCCTTTGGATTAAGAATTGGTTTTCCTTCAAGTTGGATAATTCTGTCAACGACTAATTCTGCGTGTGCTAATTCTTCGTTTGCATGGACTAATAATTCCGGCTCAATTTCACTACGCATCGGACCTTCCATCATTCGAGCTCCAATCCAATATTGATAATAAGCCAACCACTCTTCAGCTAAAGCTGCATTTAACATTCCGATTAATTTCTCGACATCTAATTTAGATATCAAAACTGCTTCTTTTCCCATAACATTGATTTTTAAGTTAATAATTTACATATATAGTTTCTTCAATAAAGAAATTTCTTTTTTATAACCATCAAGCTCATTTGGCGTTTCCAAATAAAAAGGCAAATGCTCTAAGGCAGGATGGTTAATTATTGAGCTAAACGTTTCAATTCCAAGAGTTCCCTCCCCTATTTTCTGATGTCTATCTTTATGACTCCCAGGAATATTCATACTATCATTCAAATGAATAGCTTTTAATTTATCTAATCCTACTATTCTATCAAAATCATCTAAAACTTTATCTAGATTATTTACAATATCATAACCGGCATCGCTAATATGACAAGTATCTAAACAAACTCCAATATGTTTTTTAATATTAATACCGTCGATTATTTGTTTGATTTCTTCAAAATTACCACCAAGTTCTGAGCCTTTACCTGACATTGTTTCAATTAGGACTGTTGTTCTTTGATTTTCTTTAATTACTGAATTTAAAGCATCAACCGTTAGCTCAATACCTTTTTCAACACCTTGTCCAACATGACTTCCCGGATGAAGGTTATACATATTTCCCGGAACGTATTCCATTCTTTCGAGGTCAT
>JAJDHA010000098.1 GCA_030265965.1 Odoribacter sp. OttesenSCG-928-L07 | reverse complement strand
TTAGTAATTTTGCATCATCCGACTTACGACGGACAGTTATTGTATAATCTTGAGTATAGCTGTTGTCTTCAGCTGTTACTGTGATTGTAAACACATGGTCACCAGTAGGTAAATTTATCATTCCGAAATCGCCGCTAAGTTCTGCATTCTCGTCATTTGCAACGGCAATAATGTTGATTTCTTCAACCTCATCGGTTATGATTACTTCATAATCAAATGTTGTTGCAACAAATTCAGGATTAAGATTGCCTTCGAGAACATCTAAAATGGACAATGAAGCATCATTCGACTGACGGTAAATATTGATGGTGTAAATTTGCATGAAAGTATCATCCTCGGCAGTAACAATAATATTGAAACTGTTGTCACCAACTTCAAGAGTATGATTTCCGTCGCCGTAGATACTGGCATTCTCATTATTAGCAACTGCTGTGATATAGATTTCATCAACATCGTAACCAAGGGTTACATAGTATTCAAATTGATTAGATGAGAATGCAGGATCAAGGTTTCCATCGCTGATATCTAAAGAAGATAATGTTGCATCATCGGAAAGACGGTAAACATTGATAATGTAATATTCAATATAAGTTTCATCTTCGGCAATAACTGTAACATAAAAAGTGTTATTACCTATTTCAAGAATTTGTAAACCATCACCTAATACTATTGCGTTTGGATCGTTTGATGAAGCAAAGATTTCAATCTCATCAACAGCGTAATTGACAGTTACATCGTATTCAAAAGTACTAGATGCAAATTCAGGATCAAGTTCACCATGGCTAACATCTAAACTGAATAATGTTACATCACCGGAAAGACGGTAAATATTGATGGTGTAAATTTCCATGAAAGTATCATCCTCAGCAGTAACAATAATTTCAAAACTGTTGTCACCAACATTAAGAGGATGATTTCCGTCGCCGTATATGCTGGCATTCTCATCATTTAGAACTGCTGTGATATAGATTTCATCAACATCGTAACCGACAGTTACATCGTATTCAAAAGTATTTGCGTCAAAGCCAGGATCAAGCTCACCTTGGCTAATTACTAAATCTGCTAATGAAGCATCATTAGACTGACGGTAAACATTGATGGTGTATGTTTGGGTGTAAATATCATCTTCGGCTGTTACTACAATCTCAAAACTATTGTCGCCAAGAGCAACTGTTTGTAAACCATCGCCTTCAATAGTTGCATTTTCATGATTAGCAATAGCAAAGAATTCAATTTCATCAGTGTAATAACCAACAGTTACATCGTATTCAAAGTTATTAGATGAAAATACAGGATTAAGATTTCCATTGCTGATAGCTAAATTCGATAATGTTGCATCACCGGAAAGACGGTAAACATTGATAGTGTAAATTTCGCTGAAAGCTTCATCTTCGGCAATAACGGTAACAATAAAAGTATTATCACCTACTCCAAGAGTTTGTAAACCATGACCGTTTACTGTTGCGTTTGGATTGTTTGTTAAAGCATAGATTTCAATCTGATTAACAGCGTAGTCGACAGTTACATCGTATTCAAAAGTACTTGATGCAAATTCAGGATCAAGTTCTCCATAACTAACATCTAAATTTAATAATGTAGCATCATTAGACTCACGGTAAACATTGATGGTGTATGTTTGGATGTAAGTATCATCTTCGGCTGATACCACAATATCAAAACTATTGGAGCCAAATTCAAGTGTTTGTATACCATCGCCCTCAATAGTTGCGTTAGCATGATTTGCAATAGCTGTAATGTCGATTTCATCAACATAAGAGTTAACTCTTACTTCATACTCAAGTGTTCCAGGTGAAAATGACGGATCTAATGTTCCATGACTTACACTTAGACTTTCCAATGTAGCATCGTTGGAGTTGCGATGTGCATTGATTGTATATGTTTTTGTGTAGCTTGGATCTTCAGCAGTAACAACAACATCTAATACATTATCTCCAACTTCAAGAGAACGAGGTCCATCGCCGGTAATTGTAGCTCTACTATCAAAAGGAGTTGCATTAATTGTGATCGATGCAACATCATAATCAACAGTCATACTGTAATTTACTCTTGCAGTGTCGAATGAAGGAGTAAAACTTCCAGGATTAACCCATAGATAATATAACAAAACTACATTCGATTGACGGTAAACTTGTATAACATAATTTTGCGAGATGGATGGATCTTCAGCAGTTACTGTAACTGTAAAAATGTTGTTACCAATGAAAACTGTCCGTAAACCATCGCCGTCGATATTTGCATTAACATCATTTGTTTCAGCTGTGATGTTAATCTCATAAACATCGTAACCAACAGTTACATCGTATTCAAATTGATTAGATGAGAATGCAGGATCAAGATTTCCATAGCTGATAACTAAATTCGATAATGTTGCATTACCGGAAAGTCGGTAAACATTGATAGTGTAAACTTCGCTGTAAGCTTCATCTTCGGCAGTAACGGTAACAAAAAAAGTGTTATCACCAACTTCAAGAGTTTGTAAACCATCACCGTTTACTGTTGCGTTTGGATCGTTTGTTATTGCATAGATTTCAATCTCATCAACAGCGTAACCGACAGTTACATCGTATTCAAAAGTACTTGATGAAAACTCAGAATCAAGTTCTCCATGGCTAACATCTAAACTTAATAATGTAGCATCACTTGACTGACGGTAAACATTGATGGTGTATGTCTGGGTGTAAATATCATCTTCGGCAGTAACGGTAACAATAATAGTATTATCACCAAAGTCAACAATATAACTTCCATTGCCGTTGATACTTGCATTTTCATGATTTGCAACAGCTGTGATGATAAAATCTTCAACATAGTAACCAACTGTTACATTGTATTGAAAATGATTAGATGTGAATTCAGGATTAAGCACGCCATCGCTAACTTCTAAACTTAGTAATGTT
>JAJDHA010000097.1 GCA_030265965.1 Odoribacter sp. OttesenSCG-928-L07 | reverse complement strand
TTCTTGACTTTCAAAATTATCCCAATCAGCTTTTTTGATATTGTATGGCGGGTCGGCGAAAACCACATCTACACTTTCCGATGGAAGCGATTTTAGCCATTCGATGCTATCCCCCTGCCATAATTGCCCGTTTTCGTGTTGGTAAAATTGCAACGGTTTTATATTATTCTCAAAGTTTTCCGTAATGCGTTCGCCCTTGAGCATAACTTCTCCAAAAAAAGTCGGCAATTCTTTATTTCTTGTCATTGATTTATACATTTCTCTTGGCTTTTAAATATTCAACTTTCACTTCTGCCACTTTTAGAATATTCAAATCGGCTTCTTCATTCAAAATTTTGTAAGCAATTTGGTCGCTCAAAAATTCAGTCAATAATTCTTTTTCATCTACTTTGAAAAAAGAAGCGATACTCTTAATTTGTTGCTTTGTTGGCTGTCTTTCATTGCGTTCTATTTTAGCAAGTAAAGATGAATCAATATTTATATCTAACGCAACTTCTCTCAAACTCAAATTAATAGCTTCTCTGAGTTTCCGCAAATGTTCTCCGAAAGTGGCATTTCTATTTAACTCTGTCATCTTAATTAGAATTTTCGGCAAAGATAATATTTAAAATTAAAAATGGACATATTTTGTCCACAAAGTTTTCAACAATATTTGTTCGCAATTTGCACAGCTCTTTCCTGCATGACCGCCAACGTCCGGCGGCTTGCTGTAGTGCGGGGTTTCACAAATGTTCGCGCGGGCGTGAACGCTTGAAAGTCCGACAGGACTTTCTGCGGGCATACACCCCGCATTACAGCAAACCGCTTGTTGGCAGCAGTATATTTGTCTATCTTAACTTCTCAAAAAATACTTGAATGTATTGCAAAACTTCATTATCAATTTCCTTTAGTGATTTTATTGGAGATACTACAAATTCTTTATACATCCCGTTTCCAAACCCATATTCTTCAAAGTCTTCATATAATCCTATCGAATCCAATTTATCGGCAATAATACTTCTGTCGTCGTCTTCATTTGGATTCCAAAAATCAATTCTCACTTTTCCTGTGTAAAAATGAACATCCAATTTGTACAATATATTGTCGATTATTAAATTCTCAAATAGCCAATGCCAAGGTTTGTATCTATATGTTTTTTTGAAAGGAGCATAATTCTTTCCTATTTTTTCAATAAAAAGATCTGCACGATATTCTTCTAATCCATTTGCTAATTCTGTGATAGCTTTCATTTTCTCCAACCCAGTTCCCTGAGATACAATTTCATAGAAATCATTTTTTATATCTTTATCTATTCCCATTTTAGATAAGTGTTTTAATAGTTTGCCATATTGATAAATAAATGAAGAGCAATCTTCATTGTTCTTTGACACTTCATAGCAACCTAAAATCCAACTATGATATAAGTCATCTTGATTGTTAGAAAATGCAGAAACGTTTAAAATTATATCATTTATCTCTTTGTTGTCAGTCAAAGGTGCTATTTTATTTCCATTTAAAGAAAGATAAATCACACAATCAACACTGAATCCATTTTCGATAGCATAATTGTAATACCTTTCAATTTGGTCATCCATATCTCCAGCATTGTTAATCTTATTTTCAATTATGATAGATTTTTTCGATATCGAATCTTTTATCCAAATATCAATTCGCCCAGTTTCTCGAAGGACTTCAGAATTTCTATAATCATCTTTCTGTATGCAAAATCCTTTTGAGTTCAAGAATTTAATAAATAAGTCCAAAAAGGTATGTGACAATTTATGCCTTTCTTTTGGATTTAACAATAATGCTATTATATCGCTATGAAAATTTTCCAAATGCGAGCCGTAAGACGAAATTGTAAATAAATTGAAGCCATTATTATCCATATAATCTTTCACATCAAAGATTCGCTTCTCTATTCCATCAAATTTTTCGTGATTTATAAACTCTCTCATATATTTTAATTTTGCCGTACCTGCCCCTATATTGCTGCCAACGTCTGGCGGATTGGCGTAGGTGGTGGCTCATTGCTGTTCGGACGGCGATAAACTTGTAAAGTCGCACAAATATTTCTGCGAGCCTACACCGCCACTTATGCCAATCCGCTTGTTAGCGGTTCGGGCTTTATTCTGTCAATATCTTTTCCTTGTTTAAATATTTCACGATTTCATCTATCATACTATCTGTTCCATAACCTATCCATCTTGCTCTTGTTGGGTGAACTGTCCAAATTACTTTTGTGTTTGTCTCTGGTAAATGATAAATACAAAAATGATTCCCAATTAAATCTAGTTTCTGTACTTGATAGTCCAGTCCATCTAAAAACAATTTTTCATCACAGTCCCAATTGAAAATAAAAACGAGATTTGGTTTGTATGTTTTTATAGTATGGATGAGCTTGTCAAAAAATTTCGATTGCTCTTTAATAGACCAATATTTATCCTTATCAAGTGCTTCCCAAATGCCCTGATTTTCCAAACTCTTGGGAACTTCTATTGCATTTGTGTTTCCCCAACCAAAATCATTTATGTGTTTGTAATATTCTTCAGGTAGGCTTTCGCTAATCCATAAATTTTCGGTAAAGCCTTTTATTCTAAGATGAAGCCTTATTACTAATGTCCAAAAACCCGAAGATTTATTGTTATTGTATTCAAGAAAACCAAAGTTATTCACCCATTTGCTCGTTTCTTGAATGTAATTTGAGAGATTGTTTTCAGAATAATCCTTCATTAGTTGGCTTATCGGCGCCCACCCGTAAGTATCTCTGCCAAAATAAAATATTTTATGGTCTGCCTTAGAATAGTCAGACATTGTATGTGGTATAAAAATAGAAGAAAAATCTTCGTCAATGCCAATCTGTTCATTCGCTAAACAAAATTGTTGTAATAACGGTTCGAATGTTCGCTTTATGTTATTTGTTATTTTCATTTTTCAATTTTAATTGGGTGTCACTTCAGCC
>JAJDHA010000096.1 GCA_030265965.1 Odoribacter sp. OttesenSCG-928-L07 | reverse complement strand
ATCCATTTAAAACAATTAGACATTTTGGTTCAAAACCGTCAATGAACGCTTTATGTCTATATACGTTTTAAGTGATTTCAATGAATATATAACAAACTTTAAATTAAATCTATTAGCGAAAATAAAAAATTCTATTATTAAACTACAAATGTTACAACAATTAACTTCAAATGAAAATATCTAGACAAAATTGGTACTTATTAATCTATGATTGGTGCAGAAAAAATAAACGATACGGACTTACTATCCCTTTTTTAATTGGAGCTACTAAATTATCATCCATAGAGAATTTATTAAACGAAATAAATGACACAGAAACACCCGAACAAATTCTTTTTTGTTATTGCGATGATTTGAGTGAGTATATATTAGGGTTAAATGACATTAATTCATGTGAATGTTATAACAATTTATATTATGATAAATCTATTAACAATATAGAAATACTTTCAAAATTAATTTATTTATTAAATGATCAATATTCTGAAATTATTGACAAGGGGTTGTTTTCAAAAAATTTAAGTACAGGCGTGTGGGAACCCTATACTAAAAATGATATTGATTTTATTAGACGTACATTAGAAAAAATATAATCAGAAGCAGGTGTTAGTTTAAAATAATTTGACTCAACAATGCTCTTTCAATTAGAAAAGATAAGTTGTAAAAAACATAATACATTACATTTAATTTGTTATATTTTAATAATCATCTCTTACGTTCATGATCACCATGGCTCTTGCATCTTCCTTAGTCCATTTTTTTTCTTTAATTATAGTTGATAACTCTAAATACTTTTCCAAATAATCAATATTTCCAGATTCAATAAAATCAACAATACATTTTACTATTTCAACACAAATAGATTTTTGTTTAACAATTTGTCTTTCAGTAAATTTTAAAACAAACCAGTTATTTTCAAGAAAATATTCATCCCTCTTCTCATCAATGCTAATACCATCGTCATCCAAATAATGAATCTCTTGTTTTGTAATATAATCATAAGGCTCGTCAATTTCAATGTCAATTAATACATTGTTGATCTTTATGGTTATGTCTGGAAAATAATATTCTAAACAAGTATCTATCTTAATTTTGTCAGGGAACAAATTATATAGTTGAATAAAAAAAGTATTTTCACTATAACCTTTTTTAGGATTATTTTTTGAACGGGTAAAATTAGTGCTATTAATTTTCCTTATCCAATTATAAAATTCCGTATTAAAAATGCTAATATAATTTTTATTAAGTTTTTTTTGCCAAGTTTCAAACTCAATATTGTATTGTTCAATTAGTGCTTTATATTTCTCATTATAGTTTTCATAGTCTGTTAAATCTTGTTGATATCGTTTTAATTTCTCCTCATACTTCTTCAGTTCATCTTCAATCATGCTCTTTTTAATATTTTCTTTTTCTTCAATTGTATATTTTTTATATTTATTATCAGACTTAACAATAGGCCATTCCCAGTCAAAAACAGATATAATGAGCAGAATAATTGCAAATCCCAATATCAATGCCAAGATGAAAATAGTTATGTTAGCAAATATACTAGTTGGTTCTTCTTTAGTCGCACTATAAACACCAAATAAAATAGCCCAAATAATGGGAATAATAAAAAAACAAAGAACAATTGCACAGCCACCTGACCAATATGTGTTATATACCCAACCCCTAATATTTTTACCATCAGGAATATCTTTATCATAAATAATTGTTAATTCCGGCTTTATAGGTTTTGGGTTTCGTGGTTTAACAGGAGGAGATGGGAAAAAAGATAATAAAGAACGATAACTAAAAAAATTATCATCAATTAAACATCTAAAGGATGGATATTTATTATCTGGATATGAAAATTGGTTTATTATCTTACTTCTTTTCCTAATAGTGCTAAGAATATCTTCATCAAGATGTGGTAAATCTTCGATTGTTTTATGATGTAATAACATATTAAGTGGTGAAAATCTCATTGTTTGATTTAAGGTTAATTTCGTATATTATAATCTATTGCAAAGTTAATATTTATTTTAATTTTTATTTTATTTTTATGTAGAAATTTCACTACTTCTATGCATATGTTTTATTTTTACAGAAAAACACGTTGTTTGTTTTAGTTCTTTAATTAAAATAGAATAGAAAAAAATATTTCAAAAACAACCTATTAATGACTCCAACTTTGCAATTGTTTCCAACTCTTATGAAAATGATTTAATTATTGACAGAAAATTATTCATGATTTGAGACACTAAATTATCATCAGACCAAAAAAAGTATAACTCAAACAGATGCAGAAGTTAATGTTTTAAAAACGGTAACATATTCCAGACAAATAAGCGCTAGTATCATTACAATTAATAATTCATTCATAGATTCATTGTAAAATACACTTGGATATACAAAAACTTTTCAGGCACTACCGCGATCATTTTTCAAGGTAGGCTCTAAATTAATTATAGACAAAAGGTAACCAAACTGCCCATAACAAGCAATTTGCCAAAAGCGGGGCAAAGCGCCGAAAAAACTTAATAATTAATTTGAAATGTATATCTTTGCACAAACGTTTTGCAAGCCCCGCCTTCGGCAAGCCGCAATACCGTTAGCAGCAAGTTTAGTGCGAATTTTGAAGCATTTATTATGAATAAAAAGTATGAATTTTTAGACGGAGATAAACTTTATCAAGAAAGAGCAAGATTAGCTTTGCCTTATTTAGTAAGGCAGGCTAAGGCAGAGAAACCAATTTCCTATTCAGATTTGGCAAAGGAAATTAATATGCCTAATCCCAGAAATCTAAATATGATTTTGGGAGCAATTGGCGATGCCTTGAATGCATTGGGAAAAGCAACCAAGAAAAATATACCTCCAATCCAAAGTTTGGTCATAAACAAAAGTCAAAAGCTACCAGGGAATGGATTAAGTGAATTTGTTGAAGATTTTGACAAATTAAATCGAAAACAGAAAGAAAAAGTTGTTGAAAAATTATTAAGCGATGTTTATCTTTTTCAAGATTGGGACTGGGTTTTAAAACAATTCGATTTAAAGCC
>JAJDHA010000095.1 GCA_030265965.1 Odoribacter sp. OttesenSCG-928-L07 | reverse complement strand
ACTTGCAAGTAAATACCCGAAAGTTATTGCATTAGACCTTGAAAAACCAGAAACAAACTTGGCTAATGTTGAAGCTATGAAAGGTGATATTGTAAATCTTGAATTAGAAGATAATACTGTTGACTTGGTTGTTTGTACTGAGGTTATTGAGCATATCAAACCAGAACTATTACAACAAGCTTGCAATGAACTAATTAGAGTTAGTAAAAAATACATATTAATTGGTGTTCCTTATAAACAAGATTTAAAAACCAATGCAACTTACTGCATAAACTGTAATACAATTAATCCGACCACCGGACATCTTAATGTCTTTGATGAAGAAAAATTAACCAAACTCTTTTCCAAATGTAAAAAAGTTGATAGTGAATTAATTGGAAGAGGACAATATCTAACCAATAAATTTTCATACAATATATTCAAACGCTTTAAGTTTCCTTACGGAAGTTATTCACAAGAAGAGGGTTGTGTAAATTGCGGAAACAGTCTAATTAAGCCAAAAATCAATCCGATAAGTAAATTAATATGCATTGCAGCCCAAGGCATTTGCTATATACATAACAATTTATTCATAAATAAAGACAAGCATCCATTATGGATTCACATCCTTTTTGAAAAAATAGAAGATTAGTTAGTTTACTGACTTTTCAACTTTTTTGTTTTTATATATTGGATATACAATACCAAATATAATAACAGCAAACATGCATACAATAAAGGCGATTGATATTTTATCACCTTTGTAGATTGCATCAGGTTTAAATTCGAACCTAATATTATGCTCACCGGCAGGAATATTCAATGCTCTTAAAACATAGTTTACTCTAAAATGATCAACAGGCTGGTCATCTACATAAACTTTCCAACCATAAGGATAATATATTTCGGAGAACACAGCAGTTTTATCTATTGAATTATTAGAGACATATTCTAACTTATTTGGAGCATAGCTCGTCAGTTTAATCGATGCGTTGTCATCATGAGAAGTGACTTTATTGTTAACGAATTGTTCAAATTTCACATCTGTAACTGCTGTTGTTTTAAGATTAATATAATTTAATGCATCGCTTTCTTCATCAGGAGTATTAACCACAATTAATGAATCAACAAACCAAGCGTTACCATAAGCCTCAACATTATATTGCGGAACAGCCTGACCATTTGCATTGTTCATAATAATGTACTTTGCATTTAACATATTAAGAACATTGAAATTATTCTTAGAAATATGTTCATTTATTAAATCTTGATAGCGACGAAGTTTTGCTCCGTGATATCCTCCTATTGATTTCAAATAATAGGATGTTCTTGCATCATTAAAAGTATTAGTTGTTAAGTTTAACACTCTGAAATGCGTATCATTATCTTTCAATATTTGTTCTTCGTAAGGTAACTTAGCAAAATAGTTTTTGTCTTCTCTTTTTGTAACAAAAGAGTCATCGCCAAAATATCTTTTATTAACAGGCACCATATCAACAACTATAAGTATTCCGAGCACTGCAATAAAAGCTCCTATTTTTACTTTATCCCTAACATACAACCAAAGTAAAGTTGCAGCTAAAGCAATAAACACAAAAGATCTGAAAGCATCTGTTTTAAACATTGAAATTCTGTCAGCAATAATTGCATCGCCAAACCATTGTGGCATTTGAGAAAATACTCTTGCATCATTTGCAGATGAAAAATCAAAAAAGAAGTTTCCAAAAAGTGCAAATATTAAGCATATACCTGCGGTTATTCCTGCAGAATAATAAATCTTTTTAATTACTTTTTCTTTTGTAATTTGTTTATCCATTATTGTTTTAATAGCTAAAAAGGCCAAAATAGGTATTGCAATTTCAGCAACAACTAAAATGGATGAGACAGCCCTAAACTTATCATACATTGGAAAATAATTGAAGAACAATTTTGTAAAGCCAATAAAATTATGTCCCCAAGATAAAAGTATTGAAAAGACTGTTGCTCCTAACAATGCCCATTTATAAGGTCCTTTTACGATAAACAAACCTAAGACAAAAAGAAAGCAAATTATAGCTCCGACATAAACCGGTCCAGATGTAAACGGTTGATCACCCCAATATGTCGGCAAAGACGACAAAATACTTTTAGCTGTTTGAGGCGGGACACGATTTTTTATCATTGCCTGATAAACATTTGATTTTTCTCCAAGTTTATAATCAGAAGAGCCACCCTTAAAATTGGGGATCAATAAAGTCATAGTTTCATCTATTCCATAACTCCAAGCAGTTGCATATTCAAGACTTAACCCTGTTGTGTTTTTTTCAAGATCAGGATTATCAGAATTAGTTAATTCAGAATGTCCACCACGCATTGTTTCAGTTAAATATTGAGAATTAGCTTTTGTTACTCCATATCTTGTCCCTAAACCAATCCCAAAAGCCAAAATAAATAACAGAAATGCTATCCCTAAATCTTTAAATCTCTTTTCTTTAATATGGATAAAAATCTCAGCAATTGCAAATAAACCTATCATTAAAAAAACATAATACGACATTTGAGGATGCTTCATAAAACCTAAAGCAGTAAATATCATCACCAAAGACACGCCGGGAAAATATTTTTTTCGAAATATCAAAAAGAAACCTCCAATTACCGGAGCTAAATAACCAATAGCTTCAGCTTTCGTAACATGACCCGCAGCTAAAATCACAAAGAAATAAGACGAGAAAGAAATAGCTATTGAGCCAACTACCGACAACCATTTATTAACTCCAAACGCTCTTAACAATATAAAGAAACCAATAAAGTATCCTAAAATAATACCAATTACAGATGGGAAGTAAAGACGTAGCAAATTTCCCAAATGATACAAAAACATATTTGCCGGAGTACGCACAGAAATCTGATAATTAGGCATTCCCGAAAACAAAGAATTTGTCCAATATGTATACTCCCCTGTTTCTTCCTCATAAGTCATCGTTTCATGTGCCATCCCTTCCCAATTTTTAACATCAGGCTGATTTATCACTTTACCTTCGAGCATTGGTTTACAATAGACCACTGCTATGACTATAAATATTACTAAACCTACTATGTACGGTAAAAGT
>JAJDHA010000094.1 GCA_030265965.1 Odoribacter sp. OttesenSCG-928-L07 | reverse complement strand
AATGATAAAAACAGCGGCAACAATTCGTTTGAACCACTTTTGAAAGCTATTCATTTTATTATAGAATTTGCCCACATTTGACATGCTATAAGCTAACAAGTAAGCAATAATAATAACAGGTAATCCTGTTGCAATAGCAAATACAACCGGCAGTATCAGTCCTGATGGACTGGCAATGGTCATCGGAATTAACACGCCGAAATACAAAACCCCACTGTACGGACAAAATGCCAACGCAAACAAAACACCCAAAAGAAAAGCATTCAAGTAATTGTTTTTTCGTTTCTTTTCTCCAACATTTGAAGTGAGTTTGTTTATTCCGGGAATGTTGAATTTGATAACGTCCAACATTAAGATTCCTATTATTATCAAAGCGACTCCCAACCATAATCCGCCAATATTCTGCAAAAAACGGGTTACTTGAAACTGGCTTGCTCCGAAATAGAATATCATTCCCAAAGCCGTGTAGCTGAAAGTCCTGCCTAATGTATAGAAAATACCATTTAAAAACACCCGCTTTTTATTGCCAATATCTTTACTTAGATAAGCTGTGGCTGTGATATTTGTAGCCAACGGACAAGGGCTGATGGCTGTCATCAATCCAAGTAGTAAAGCCGTAAAAATTGGCCAGCTAGAATTATCAACTAAGTTTTGTAAAAACTCCATGCTATTTCAAAATTTCCTTGATTTTAGCAACCAATTCTGTCTCAAACTTCGCTTTGTCGTTAGACCTTGCATAACTTCTGATAATATCGGAAATATCGGTTGACGTTTCGGTCTTCTTTGCTGTTTTGATAGCGACAACTGTTTGCGATTTTGCGTTGTATTTTGCTACCAAATCTTTGTTGGCTTCATCTGTCAACGCAACTTGTTTGAATGTTACATTTCCGTTCGGGAAATTCTTTTCAATAATGGCTTTTACTTCGTTTTCCAAATTGTTACAGGCAGCCGCTTTACAACATGCTAATTGTGCTTTGAAATACAGTACTTCTACATTACTTTTTTGTGCGAAAACGCCGATTGTGATTAGTGCAAAGAAAGCACTTAAAATGACTTTTTTCATTGCTATTAATTTAAAATTTCAGTTAATTTATTGATTTAATCTTTTGTTTACTTCGTTTTTTATTAAATTGGTAAGGCTTTCGGGATTGCTTACCGCTGTTGCAAATGCTTGTTCGGTAATATCGACAAAGTCGTCTCCTTTTGCGATTATCAACGCATTCCAACTTACTTCATATTTCTCAAACAGGTTTTCATATTCCTTTTCAGTTGTAAGAATTTCTGAAAACTTTACATTCGCGTTGTTGGAATATGCTGTTTCAACAGTTTCTTTGGTAACGTTTCCAACGGCGATACAGGTTTTGCAACGCTGTTTTCCGTGGAAATAATAGACGTTTACAAGGTTAGCATCGACAACTTCGGAAGAAGTGCCTTTGTTCCTTTCGGTAGTTTTCGTTCCGCTTCCTCCGCAGGAGGCTAATAATACGAAGGCGATAAAAGCCATTAAAATATTTTTTTTCATACAATTACACTTTTATATTTATACAAGTTTAAATTTTATTTATTAGCAACAACCTCCACAATCACAGACTTTCTTTGGCTTAACTCCTGTTACTGTGATAGAAAATATTCCTGCCTGATTGGTTTTAAATTCATTGATGGCTTTTTCGTCCAAATGTTTCTCCAAAATTTCATCGGGAATAAGGATTGTTTTTTCTTTTCTGATTTCGATTTTTTCAAAACCTGCATTGGCGATTTCTCCTAAATAATCACTCTTTTGAATAGCGCCCGAAACACAACCTGCGTAAAATTCAGCAACTTCTTTTAGTGAATCCGGTAATTGCCCCACCAATACAATATCTGAAATACAGAAATGTCCGCCCGGTTTTATTACACGAAAAATTTCATGGAAAATCTTGTCTTTGTTGGGAAGCAAATTCAAAACGCAATTGCTGATGACAACGTCTATCGAATTTCCGCCAATGGGCATGTCCTCAATGTCGCCTTGACGGAAAGATACATTATTATATCCCATCTTTTCTGCATTTTTGCGGGCTTTTTCCAACATGGCTTCCGAAAAATCAATGCCGATTACTTTTCCTGTTTCGCCCACTTCGGCACGAGCAACAAAACAATCGTTTCCTGCTCCCGAACCTAAATCCAAAACCGTAGCACCCTTTTTAATTCCCGCAAATTGCGAAGGGAGTCCACAGCCTAAACCTAAATCGGCGTCAGCATTATATCCTTCTTCTTTTGTATAATCTTCGTTCATGATGTTGTAAACTTCAGTTGGATTTCTCGAACAGCAACATGATGAATTATTTTCTTCTCCTTTTAAAGCAATTTCGGTATATTTTTGTTTTACCATTTCTTTGATTTCGTTTTCTTTGTTATTCATTGTATTTATTATTAGTAATTCGCAAAACTACGAACATTTATTCTAAAAAATATATTGATTTAACAGCAAGTTTCATTGTTCTTTATATCCGAAAAGAAAGCGGAAAATTCTTTTTGCGCAATTATCCAATTTTCTTTGTTGATACAATATTTTACTTTGGGCGTTTCGATTTCTCCTTGAATCAATCCCGCTTCCTTTAATTCTTTTAAATGTTGTGATACGGTTGCTTTCGCAATAGGCAGTTCATTATGAATGTCGCCAAAATAGCAAGTATCCAATGAAGCTAAGAATTTCAGTATAATAATTCGCGTAGGATGTCCCATTGCTTTGGCAAAGCGAGCCAATTGTTCTTCTGTCGATTTGACATTTTGTTTTTCACTCATACCATATAAAATTTCTGCAAAGATATAACTATTTCTTATATGTTCGCAGATTTACGAACATTATTTTTTGTGAATTTATTTTTCCTCTTTTTTCAGGTTACGCACTTCGCTCGCAAATGGCACACAACGGTCGGCGGCTTGGCGTTCGGGCGGGACGAAGTCCGCCGAAACGTCAAGCTACCACCAACCCCCGCCTGACGCCAAACCGCTTGTGCTTGTTGCGCAACTACAAAGGTAAATATTTTTTTTTATAAAATGAGTTTTGTGTTGATTTTTTTTTGTATCTTTACATCAAATAGTTAGATATGCAAGGCAAGAAAGATTTCACACCAAAATTATTCTATTCTCTGAGTTTGGAGAGACTCGTTCC
>JAJDHA010000092.1 GCA_030265965.1 Odoribacter sp. OttesenSCG-928-L07 | reverse complement strand
AAGGAACAAGTTCATTAACTTAGCAAAAAGAATTCCGCAAGCACTTGCAATAATAAACGAAAGTGCTCCGAGAATAAATATCATGATTGATTTACTTGTAAGGAATACAGTTGCTTGAGTAGAAGCACCAACAGTTAACCCGAGAATAATTGTTACAATATCAATAAGCGGATTACTTGCTGTATTAGCTAAACGTTTGGTTACTCCACTTTCTTTGATAATATTTCCAAAGAATAACATTCCTAACAAAGGCAGAGCACTCGGTGCAATGAAACATGTTAAAATCAAACCGATGATTGGGAACAATATTTTTTCTGTTTTTGAAACAGCTCTTGGCGGTTTCATTCGGATTTTACGCTCTTTCTTAGTTGTAAGAAGTTTCATCACCGGCGGCTGAATTACAGGAACTAAAGCCATATACGAATATGCAGCAATTGCAATTGGACCAATCAAGTTCTCTACTGTTTGTCCGGCAAAGGCACCTGTTTGCATAACCTTTTGGCCATTCGCTAACATTGACGACATAAAGATTGCGGTTGGACCGTCAGCACCACCGATGATACCGATAGCAGCAGCTTCAGGCGGAGCAAAGCCAAGCATCAAAGCGCTCCAAAATGTGATAAAGATACCAACTTGAGCAGCAGCACCTAAGAGCATCAATTTCGGATTAGAAAGCAAAGACGAGAAGTCTGTCATTGCACCAATTCCAAGGAAAATTAACGGCGGATAGATACCCTTCGTCACACCAAAGTATAAGTAATTCAACACACTACCTTGTTCGTAAATACCAACTTGTAGTCCGGCACCTTCAACAAAAGGAATATTACCAATGATAATCCCAACTCCAATCGGGACAAGAAGCATTGGCTCGTATTCAAATCTAATTGCTAAAAACAAGAAAATTAGCCCAACACAAATCATAATAAGGTGACCGCGTGTACAGTTAGCAAAACCTGTATATCTGATAAATTGCTTTATACCATCCAAAGCGCTTGGCGCTTCTTCTGCTTGTACAACAGCTGTGTTAGCATTATCAAGATTGTTCGTTTCAGCCTGTTGAACCTCAGTGCTAACCTTTTCATTTAAATTATTATTTCCCGTAACAAAAGCAGAGCCGAACAACACAACGATTACCAAGAAAACCATTGTGAGAGCTCGTTTGATAGGGGAAGTTTGTTTAAGTTTATTTTTCATTCTTTTAAGATTTAAAAAGGTTAAAACTATCTAATCTCCATCAAATCTGCTCCTTGCAAAATTGTGTCGCCAACATGAACGTGAATTTTAGAAACAACGCCATTACCTTCAGCGAGTACGTCATTCTCCATCTTCATTGCTTCATAAACCAAAAGTTTTTGTCCTTTAGTAACTGTATCGCCTTCTCTTACCATAATGGTAATGATATTTCCCGGCAACGGAGCTTTAATAATTTGAACAGTTCCTGATGGAGAACCCGCATTACTTGGAGCAGCGCCACTTTCTTTACGAACAAATGATTTTTGAGCAACTTTAACAGGTGCAGATCTTTCTGTTGCAACAACATAAGGAGTACCGTTCACCTCTAAAGTTATATTTTTATCTTCATGTTTTTGAATTTCAACATGATATTTATTACCATTAATAGTGAAATTATATGTTTTCATTATTTTTATAATTTTTGATTTAACTAATTAATTTTTTGATTTAGGAATTGATGTTTATCCGACCAAGGAGATAATCTTTTTACTTCTTTATTATTGATAGTAAGCACATTGCTTTCAGGGTCGTGAAGATCGTTAAAGTACAAGTCTAATGCAGCTGAAATAGCAGCACAAACTTCACCATTAACTTTTGTGGTATCTTCAACAACATCGGTAGGTTTAGATTTCTTAAAGATATTTTTAACTTTAATATCTAAAATAACAGGAAGAAGGTAGAAAATTCCAGCTAAAAACAATAAAGCTAAAAATACTACTAAAATACCAATAACGCCAATACTAATTGCTAAAGAATCAAAAGCCGACCAATCCCAAGTTATTGCTAAAATATTCATAATAATTTATTTTATAATGGTAAGTTAGAATGTTTCTTCGGTGGCATAGAATCTTTCTTTGTTGAAAGAGTACATAAAGCTCTGATAATTCTGAAACGGGTATTACGTGGTTCGATAACATCATCAATATAGCCGTATTTAGCTGCTTGATAAGGATTTGCGAACATTTCTTGATACTCTGTTTCTTTTTCTTTAAAGAATTTATCTTTTTCAGCAGGTTCTTTAATATCTTTTAAAGCTTTAGCTTCGAGAACTTCAATAGCGCCTTTAGCTCCCATAACTGCGATTTCTGCGCAGGGCCAAGCATAATTAGCATCAGCTCTAAGTTGTTTACAGCTCATAACGTCATGTGCGCCGCCGTAAGATTTTCTGAGGGTAATAGTAACTTTTGGAACAGTAGCTTCACCGAAAGCAAACAATAATTTTGCTCCGTGAATAATGATACCGCCGTACTCTTGTCCCGAACCCGGCAAGAATCCCGGAACATCAACAAAAGTAACGATAGGGATGTTGAAAGCATCGCAGAAGCGAACAAAACGAGCGCCTTTACGAGATGCTTCTATATCTAAAACGCCAGCAAGATATTTCGGCTGATTAGCAACAATACCAACAGGCATTCCGTTGAATTTTGCGAAACCAACAATCATATTTCTTGCATAATGCTCATGAACTTCAAGGAAATCGCCATTGTCGATAACAGCATGAATAACATCAAGAACATCATAAGGTTGATTTGGATTATCCGGAATAATTTCGTTAAGAGAATCTTCCAAACGATCGATAGGATCATCACAAGGAGTGAGAATCGGATCTTCCATATTATTATTCGGGATAAATTCGAATAATTTTCTAATAAGCATTAAACCTTCTTCTTCGTCTGAAACTTTGAAGTGAGCCACACCAGATTTGCTTGCGTGAACTGTAGCGCCGCCAAGGTCTTCAGTTGTGATATCTTCGCCTGTAACAGTTTTAGTAACTTTAGGACCGGTAACGAACATGTAAGAGTTTTTCTCACTCATTACAATGAAGTCGGTAAGAGCCGGCGAGTAAACTGCGCCACCTGCGCAAGGACCGAAGATAGCTGAAATTTGCGGCACAACACCTGATGCCATAATGTTTCTTTGGAAGATTTCCGCATAACCTGCCAAGCTGGTAACACCTTCTTGAATACGAGCGCCGCCGCTATCGTTGATACCGATAATAGGAGCGCCTACTTTCATAGCTTGATCCATTATTTTGCAAATCTTTTGAGCAAAAGTTTCAGATAAACTTCCGCCCATAACAGTGAAATCTTGAGAGAAAACGTAAACAATTCTACCGTCGATTGT
>JAJDHA010000093.1 GCA_030265965.1 Odoribacter sp. OttesenSCG-928-L07 | reverse complement strand
TTCCAAGAAAAGATAAAGATGCTATCCAAAATGCTTATCGTTCAGCTGTTAACGCAAAACTTGATGAACTCAGAACTATGGGTGTGGAAGTGGCAAATCTTAATTTTAAAAATAAACTTGAGAATATTAAATCTGCTCCGAATGCTAATCATTTGATTAACAAAGAAAAAAATCAAATCTTCAACAAAATTCAAGGCATGAAAGAAGATGTTAGCTTATGGGAAAATAATATAGGTTTCTTATCTCATTCTGCAAATGCCGATTTACTTAAAGCTGAATTTGAAAAGAAAATTGAAAAAGCTAAAAAAGAAATAGTTCAACTTGAAGAAAAACTTAAAATTCTTGATGAACAAGAAGGTTAAAAATATTATCAGTATCTGTATCTTTACAGTTTTGTGTTTGAATTTACAAGCACAAATCTTTGATGCAGATACTTTACATTTCTGCAAACAAGATAGTGTTATGCTTGATGCCGGCACAGGTTATAATTCTTATTATTGGAATACCGGTGAAACAAGTCAATCTATCTGGGCAAAACGTAGTGCTTGGTATTTCGTTGAAGCAATTTCAACTTCAGGAACAATATTAGATTCAATATTGATAGATCTTAATAGAAGTAGAATTGAACAAAACGATACTCTGGTTTGCTATGGCGCTGATTTTACTTTGAGTGTTTCAAATACGGAACCAAATACTCTTATCGGTGATTATCGCTTTGATAATGGTAGCTATAAAGATTATAGCGGCAACAAACATGATGCTTTTAGTCCTATCAGTATGCTTACAGTTACTGATAGACACGGAATGGAAGATATGGCACTTTATTTCTCTCCAACTTCAACAAGTCCGTCAAATTTAAGTTGCTTGCAAATACCATATAATCCCTTATTCGATATCTCTCAGTCGTTTACCTTACATTGTTGGATAAATCCGGATACTATATTTGGACTTAATGCGCCAAATGAAATGTTTTATCTGATTAATAGATGGAAACCTGTTGATGGTGATTATTCTAATTGTAGTTACTCACTGGCATTAACAAAAGACGGTCACGTTCATTTTCTTACTTCCGACGGAACAAATCAACAACATTTTCAAACATCCGGTGATGCTTTAATTTTTCCGGACCAATGGGCAATGATTGATATTGTTTGTTCAATGCGTAAGATAAAAATATATGTTAATGCTCAACTCAAAGTTACATCTGATATTACTGCTTTTCCGCAAGCATTGAATATGGTTGATACATATCTTGGAGCATCTTATAGTTTGCAAAACCACAATTATCAAGGTTTTATGGACGATGTGAAAATATATGCCTCAGACTTATCAACTCAAGAGATAATCAATCTTTATAATGGTAATACAACTTACGGTTACGATTATAAATGGAGCAACGGTGAAACAACAAGAGAAATAATTATTAATCCAACTGAAGACAAAGAGTATTCAGTAATTATTTCAAATAATATTGCATCTTGTTACGATACAATAAACATTTCTGTTTATCCTGAGTTTAATGTTAAGATAACACAAGTAAAAAAAGGTTGTCCAGATACTAATGAAGGCGCTTTACTTGTTAATGCATCAGGAGGAATAACTTTCGATGAAAATAGCGATTTGCCTTACACTTATATTTGGCCGAGAGGATATGAACATTATGCAAAAGATAGTATAATATATCGCTTGCCGGCAGGAAGTTATGATGTTAGTGTTGTTGATTCTGTTGGATGTACAATCAAAAATACAATTCCGGTTGAAACATATCCGCGTTTAGAAATAGAAATTATTTCTGATCCGGAACAGGTTTATCCACAAAACCCTATCGTATATCTTTCAACAACAACAGCTTGCGACACATGTTATATTTACGATTATCTTTGGAAAATTGTTTATAAAGATGCATTAACAGGCAATATTAATAAGACAGATCAATCTAAAGAAATTGAGTTTAGTTATAATTTTGGCCCTTTTGAAGAAAAAGAGTATGTGGAGTTTTTGATCATGAACTACCAAACTTATGAAGCTGAATGTGTTGATTCGGCAACACTTGTAATTCCGGTAGCAAAGCCTGTATTAAAAATTCCAAATGCTTTTACTCCAAATTCAGATGGTATTAATGATACTTTTGATATTACTGTTGATGGTGATGAACGAACAATTTTAGATATTTTCACAGGCAATACTCTTTCAATATACAACAGACAAGGTTTTTTGGTTTATAGTAAAAATGATTATTCAGGCTCCCCCGGTGAGTTTGACGGTAAAAACCTCCCTGATGGCGTTTATTTTTATGTGCTTAATTGCAAGGGGGTTAGAAGCAATGAAACATATCAAGGCTATGTTCATATTTTTCGAAATGCCCCAAAAGAAAGAGACTAATTTTCTTCTTAATGTTTAAAAACAATTATTATGAAATTTTATCCGGAAAAATGTAGAATCCCTGATGAAAGGATGATGCCGTTTATTGACCCTGACGAAATATGGGATATCATAAATTCAACAGAAAGTACTCCCGAAAGAGTACGCCAAGTAATTCAAAGATCGCTCGATAAGAATCGACTAACATTAGAAGAAACGGCAGTACTCATTAATACTACCGATCCAGCTCTTATCGAGGAAATTAAAGAAGGCGCCCGCGAATTAAAAAAACGTATCTACGGAAATAGAATTGTACTATTTGCTCCGCTTTACGTAGGAAATAGATGTACAAACAACTGTCAATATTGCGGATTTCGTGCATCTAACAAAGATCAAATACGCACAACTCTCGACGATCAAGCTTTGAAAGATTCTATTGTTGCTCTCGAAGAAACAGGACAAAAAAGATTGATTTTAGTTTATGGCGAACATCCCGACTATTCTCCTGAAAGAATAGCGCATGATGTCAAGATCACATATTCTGTTAAGAAAGGAAATGGCGAAATTCGTCGCGTGAATATAAATGCCGCTCCGTTAGATATCGAAGGCTTTAGAATTGTAAAAGAAGCAGGAATCGGAACTTATCAAATTTTCCAAGAAACTTACTACCCGGAAGCGTACGCAAAATACCATCCGAGTGGAAAAAAACATGATTATAATTGGCGACTAACAGCCATGGATCGCGCTCAAGAAGCAGGATTGGATGATAATGGACTTGGTGTTTTATTCGGACTGTATGATTGGCGTTTCGAAGTTATGGCAGTTATTCGTCATACAAACCACCTTGAAGCATGTTATAATGTCGGTCCACACACAATTTCATTCCCACGTATTAAAGATGCTTCGACAATAAACATTGATAACCAATATGAA
>JAJDHA010000091.1 GCA_030265965.1 Odoribacter sp. OttesenSCG-928-L07 | reverse complement strand
CAGCAGTTTCAGCAAAATAATTAATACTATTACTACTTTGAATGAGTATATTATCTTTATACCAATTATATACAGGATTGCTATAGCCGCTAACATCCGAAGAAACATACAAACGGATTGTACCGTCGATACAAATTTCTGTTGAATTAGGAACTTTAGTAATTACAGGTTTTGTAATTGCTTGATGATTATCTTTAGTAATATTAATAGGTGTAGAGAATGCTGCGCAAGTGCCGTCGATAACAGCTACGCGATAGCTACCGGCTTGAGAAACTTCTAAATTATATCCTCCAGTTGCATCGATAGCAAAAGCATTTCCAATTTCGTAATTGTTTTTAAACCATTGATATGTTGTGCCCGGGAATAGTTCAGGATTAGAGAATGTTAATATTATGGAGCCGTTTGCGCCACATATAACATTTGAATTTGTTGACAAACTGACTTCCGGTTTATCATCCATTGTTTCAGACCCAAGAACAACATTATATCCTGATGAACTTACAGTACAACCTTTATCTGTAACTCTTACACGATATGAACCTTCTCCCAACTCATCAGTATTAGTAACTTCGATAGTTGAAGATGTTTGTCCTGAAATTGGAGTGTTATTTTTATACCATTGGAATGAAGGAGTTTCGTAATACCCATGATTTTGTACTTGTAACAATACCGAACCCTCAGGCAGACAGATTTCATAATTGTCGGATGGATTTTCACCCGGAACAACTGTGATAATTGGATCCGGAACATCCTCGTCACAATCTTCACGTCTTACCTCAACAATATCAGACCAAACTGCACAATCGTTGGAAGCGATTAACAACCTATAATCACCGGCAACTTCAGCGTAAATCTCATATAAATCTATTCCGCTGAAAGCTTTTACCGGGTTAGTAAAACCGGAACCTCCTTTAGTTCTTAACCAGAAATAAGTTGATCCGGTATAATCATCTTTATTTACAACCTTAATTTCAACAGGGGAACTATTTACTATACGTGCATCATCGGGCCAAACATCGAGTTCAACAACAGGTATTGTACCTGTTTCTGATTCTGTAACAATGACATCCGGACTTACAACAGCACAATTATCATCAGCTATTATTTGAACATGATATGTACCTGCTTGCGTGACAGAAAGCATATAATCATTTTCATCTGGTATTAAAACATTATTTCTATACCAACTATATGAATAATCAACATAATCGTAGGCGTTATCAACAAAAATAACGACAGCGCCATTTTCGCATATTTCCAAACTATTAGGGAAATATGTTAAACTTACAGCTTTAATATCACTTGTAGTTTCAGTAAAATCAACATCATCTGAGATTGCAGAACAATCATCGACTATAACTTGAACGAAATAATTACCTGCTGCATTTACATAGTAAACAAAGGATTCACCAAGCTGTACTACTTTATTATTTTTAAACCAATTATAATAAGCTCCTTCAATCGGATCTTTTACCGACAATTTAATACTTCCGTTAGGCAAACATACTTGAGTAACCTCAGGAGTGTAGTCAAGGATAGGTTTTGTGATATCTCCGCTACCATCTTTTGTAACATCAATCGGAGTAGATAATGCGGAACAATTACCTTCCATAACTTGTAATCTATAACTACCGGCTTCTGTAATAATGATGATAGTATTTGTTTCTCCATCAATAGGTTTGTTATTTTTATACCATTGGAAAGTTGCAGTAGAAAAATAATCATTTTTATTTAGGGTAAGGATGATTGAACCTTCTGGTTCACAAATATTTGTTCCACCTGACGTTGATACAATAGATGGTTTTAAAATACTTCCACCGGAAGTAAGTGTAACTCCATTTGAGACTGATGCACATTCATTATCAAGCACAATCACATGATATACACCCACAGAAGTTGTTTCATATACATCCATATCAACTCCTTGAGCGATTAAAGTTGAACCTTTATACCACTTAAATACAGAGCCTGTTGAATAATCATCTACATTAGACACATACATTAAAACACTTCCGCCGCTACACAAATATTCTGTAGCAGGGTACATTGTTAATATCGGTTTTTCAATTCCACCGGCATCGTCATAAGTAACATTTACAGGTTCAGAGAAAGCAGAACAATCAGTAATTGACACTTTCACTCTATAGCTTCCTTCTTCTGATATATATATTAATGTTTTACCTGTGTGTTCAGACATCTTAACATTATCTTTGTACCAATCAATAGTATATCCTTCAAAAAGATTAGCATTACTAAACGTAAGTTCAACGGTTCCATGTTCACCGCAAACTACTGCTGAGATATGGAAAGGAGTAACGATAGGAATATTTTCTATTACATATTGAGAATTAACAATAATTTGTCCGCTTGAAATAGTTGCACATTCGCCTTCAATTACAGCAACAGAATAAGTTCCTGCTTCTTTTGCTTCATAAATTGTATAATCTATACCTTTATATACTATATCGCTTCCTTTAAACCACACATAGGTACTACCCTCTTCATAATCTGAAGTATTTGTAACCGTAATTAACACACTACTATTAGCACCACAGATAAAAGCATCCGGGTCGAGTGAGACTTGCGGTGCAATCATATCTGATTCAATCTTATCAACAGTAATCGGTCCAGAAGATGCTGCACAACCATCTTCATTAGTTACTTGTAAGGTATAATTTCCCGGAGTACGAGCAGCATAATAATTTGAGGTTGCATCAGGAATGGATGCATTATCTTTATACCAACGATAGGTTGGATTTGTAAAATCTTCAGGATTAGTCAATGACAGAATAACCACGCCATCATCTCCGCAAATTTCATTATTTCCGGGTTCGGATGTAATTAAAGGTATATTGACAGGGTCTGTATCATCATAAGTTAAGACTGTACCCGGAGATGAAGTACTTGAACATCCGTTAGGGAGAACAACTTGCATATAATATGTTCCAGCAGCTTCGCTACCGGTAGCTATATAATAATGTAACTCTGATTTAGCTATCAAAATATTATCTCGATACCAAGAATATTCTGTGCCAACAGGATAAGTTCTCCAATCTGCTGCATATAAAAGCACACTACCGTTTTCACCGCATATAGTACCTCCTGCTGGCTCAACCGTTAGGGTTGGGAAAATATTATACCCGCCATCATCTTGATATCTAACATTAATCGGATCGGAAAATGTAATACATTCATCATTATATATACAGATGCGATATTCTCCTGCCGCAGAAATGGCTAATAATAACTCTGGAATATCACCAATTGTTTGTGGTGTTTCACTCATCGGAGTATTATCTTTATACCATTTAAAACTATATCCTAAGAAATCTTCCGGATTTATTAATGAAAGGACTACACGACCATAATCTCCACACAAAACAGCATCTTCCGGAATAGATCTAATTTCCGGTTCTTCAATTGTATTTGTTGAAGAATTAATTTCAATTTCTGATGTAACAGCCGAACAGCCA
>JAJDHA010000089.1 GCA_030265965.1 Odoribacter sp. OttesenSCG-928-L07 | reverse complement strand
AACCAATAAAGAAGTTTTTCTGATAACTCAAAAGAATATAAATCTTCTATATTTTTCTTTGCAAAATTAATACATGCGAAACTTGCAATTGTATAACCAATAACAGAAACATATGTTAGAGAATAATATACAATATATAAAGCCTTTTGAGATTCTAATCCACTAAAAAATTGGAATCTAAATATAGCTGTGTCTCCATTTAAAACTAATGATAAACATAAGAAAAAAAGAAATGGAATAAAATGAAGAATGTTTGCAACGGCTAATGTTCTTATTTTCAACAAGGTTGCCCTTAAATATAATAATATCATCGGACCATAAGCAAAAACGAAAAAGTTAAGAGGTAACTTTTCTCCAAAAAAATCAGGAAGAACAATTTTAACTAAACCAATAGCAATCTCAAAGAACATTAAAATCATAATCCCACTTAATAATGCTGTCGAAGAAGCTTTCCCTTTCTTTGAAATAAAAACAAAACCGGTAAATAATGCTTGAACAATTGTAATGTAGTATATGACTAAATTTAGAGTTATCATTTGAATGTCAAATTATAAGGATAATGTTGCAAAGATAGTATTTTTTTATCTATCTTTGCGCCATGATGAAAATTTGTAAAATTTTATTTGTTGCGATTCTGTTTTTTGTAACGACTTTATTGTCTGGACAAAACAAAAAGGTGTCAGATGACAAAATGAATATACCTTATCTTAGTATTTCATATTCGTATCAATTTCCACTTGCCGATATGGCAAAAAGCTTCGGATCAAATTCGACGATTGGTGCAGGATTTACCTATAAAACACAAAATAATTTTTTGTGGGGCATTGATTGGGAGTTTCTTTTTAGTGGTAATGTTAAGTTAGAAGAAACTCTGTTTCAGGCAATTACTACTAATCATGGTATAATTATTAATGGTGCTGGACAACCTGCAGTTATGGCAATCTCTGAAAGAGGTAATATTTTTTCTCTTCGTTTTGGAAAAGTTTTTGATGTGTTTGCTCATAATCCAAATTCCGGACTATTTGCAACCGGAAGTGTAGGTGTTTTAACGCACAAAATTAGAATTGATATTACCCAAAATGATGTTCCGCAACTTGATCCGGATTATAGAAAAGGTTATGATAGAAGTTCTCTCGGACCAACAGTTGGAGCTCAATTCGGGTATATTTATTTCGATAATAATAGATTAATAAACTTTAAAGCAGAAATTGAAGCACATTACGGATTAACACGAAGTATTCGTCCGTATAATTTTGACACAATGGCCCCTGATCATAGTTGGAAACATGACTTTTTGATAGGTCTGAAAATTTCATGGATTATTCCGCTTTACCCAAAAGCTCCAAGAGATTTTTACTACGATTAGTGGAAAATTCATTCTTAAATGTATAATATTGCTTTACTTATATATTATTTTTTAATATGTTTATCTTGCCCTTTTAGTGAAAAAGCAAGAGAATGGGTGCGAGGTCGTAAAAATATTTTCAAAAAATTGAAAAAATTAGATCACGGCGAAGGAATTATCTGGTTTCACTGCGCTTCATTAGGTGAATATGAACAGGGTCTTCCGGTTATTATTAATACGAAAAAGAAATATCCAAACCATAAAATACTTGTTACCTTTTTTTCTCCTTCCGGATTTAAAAACCAAAAACCGCAAAAAGAAATCGATTACACTTTCTATATGCCGCTTGATACCATTATTAATGCATATAGATTTGTTAATATTATTCGACCGGTTTTTGTAGTGTTTGTGAAATACGAATTTTGGTTTAATAATATTTGGGTGCTGAAAGAGGCAGAAATTCCAATTATTTATATCTCATGTAATATCAGAAAAACTCAGTACTTCTTTAAATGGTATGGTGGTTGGTTTAGACAAAGATTGAGAAAGGTTACTCATTATTTTGTTCAAAATGAAGAATCAAAAATATTACTTGAGAACATTCGAATAAAACAAGTTACCATAGCAGGAGATACTCGATACGATAGAGTAAAAACCGTTGCTAATTCAGACTTTTTTGATGAAAAAATTGCCAAATTTATTGGCGATGAAAAAAATGTTGTTGTTGCAGGAAGTACTTGGCAAAAAGATGAACAGATGATTTTGGAAGTTTTGCCGAAACTTGGTAATTATAAAATAATTATTGTTCCACACGAAGTAAATGACGAAAATATTATTAGAATTAAAGAACTTTTCAAAACCAGTTTGTTATATAGTGATATAGATGATAATGAAACAATTAATACAAATATTTTAGTTGTAAATTGTGTCGGGTTGTTGTCGAGACTGTACAGATACGCTAAATTCGCATATATCGGCGGTGGTTTTGGAAAAGGAATTCATAATATATTAGAAGCAACAGCTTATGATACTCCGGTTATTTTTGGACCGAAGTATAAACAATATAATGAAGCAGTTACATTGGTCGAAGCAAAAGGAGCATTTAGCTTCTCTAAAAAAGAGGAATTAAACAATATTGTTGATAACCTTCTTAATGACGACTTTTTGCAATCAGCAAAAAAAGCTTGTCACGACAATTTCGATTTAAACTTAGGCGCTACCGATAAAATAATGGAAGCAATTAACCTTTAAACCTTCAAACCCAAAACCATACCACATGAGAAGTTTCGGCAGCGATAATCATTCCGGAGTACATCCAGAAATTATCAATTCAATTAGCAAAGCAAACAGAGATCACACAATTGCTTATGGAGACGATGAAATAACACAAAAAGCGCAACAAATATTCAAAGATGTTTTTGGAGAAAAGTCAGAAACGTTTTTTGTCTTTAACGGCACAGGAGCAAATGTTTTGTCACTTCGAGCCGCAACAAATCCATTTAATTCAATTATTGCAGCAGATACTGCACATATCTATGTTGATGAATGTGGAGCGCCGGAATTTATGACAGGATCAAGCGTAAAAGTTGTCAATACTCCGAATGGAAAACTTACACCTGAATTAATTAAACCTTTGTTAACAGGATTCAATTTTGAACATCATTCTCAACCGAAAATTGTGTACATTTCTCAATGTACCGAACTCGGCACAGTATATACTTGCAAAGAAATTAAAGAATTAGCCGACTTAATTCATTCTTACAATATGTACCTACATGTAGATGGTGCAAGAATTGCGAATGCTGCGGTTTATTTAAAAAAATCGTTTAAAGAAATGACTGCCGATTGTGGCGTTGACATTTTAAGTTTTGGTGGCACCAAAAATGGAATGATGTTGGGTGAAGCAATTGTTTCTTTTAGACCGGAATTATCTGATAATATGAAGTATATCAGAAAACAATCAGCACAATTATACTCAAAGATGAGATTTTTATCATGTCAGTTTTTACCTTATTTTGAAAATGATTTATGGCTGAAAAATGCTTTACATGCAAACAATATGGCGCTTCTTTTAAGAAATAAATTATTGGAAGTTCATAACTTTGAATTTACTCAGAAAACTGAAGCCAACATTTTGTTGTTAAAGATGGAAAGAACCATGATAGATAAGTTATTAGAAAAACATTTTTTCTATATTTGGAATGAAAGTAATAACGAAATAAGATTAGTAACTTCTTGGGATACAACAGAAAATGATATTGATGATT
>JAJDHA010000009.1 GCA_030265965.1 Odoribacter sp. OttesenSCG-928-L07 | reverse complement strand
ATAACGCAATTCCTCTTTATAAAGAATTTCTTGCAAGTCCTGCCGCCTACGATGATGAAGAATATAACTATGCAAATTATGCCTTAGGATATTGTTATTTCAAATTGAAAAATTATTCTTCAGCAGAAACTCATTTTAGAAAATTTATCAATTCACGCGCTCATTCGGATAAAACTATTTTAAGCGATGCTTGGAATAGAATAGGAGATTGTTATTTTATCCAAAATCAATATGCACAAGCAATAAAATCTTATGATCAAGCAATAAATTCAAAAGTTGGAAGTATTGATTATGCATATTATTATAAAGCATTAGCGCTCGGGGCTACAGGAAATCTAAAAGGAAAAATTAGTACACTGAAAGAAATTATTAAAATGCCTGTTAATACAACTTATAGAAGTAGTGCAGTTTACGAGTTGGCTAATACATACACTCTTTTAGATGAAAATGATAATGCAATTAGTACTTACAAACAAGTAGTAAAAGATTATCCGAGAAGCCCGTACACAATAAAATCAAAACAAAAGCTCGGACTGCTATATTATGCTGAAAAAGATTATGACGAAGCAATTTCATATCTTAAAAATATTATTATATCTTATCCGGGAACTCTTGAAGCAAATGAGTGTCTGGCAAGTTTGAAAAATATTTATGTTGAACAAAATAAGGTAGATGAATATATGGATTTTGTGACCAATTCGGCAAAAATTAATGTTTCGGTCTCGGAAGCCGATTCTATGAATTTTGCAAGTGCGCAAAATATGTTTGCAGCAGCCAAATATTCTGAGGCAAAGAAATTGTTGAATAATTATCTGGTGAATTTTAAAGACGGAGCTTTTACTCCAATTGTGTATTATTACTTGGGTGAATGCTATTTTATGGAAAATGATTATGATAATGCTCTGAGATTCTATCAAACAGCATCAGATTTTCCAAATTCTTTGTATAAAGAAAATGCACAAATGCAATCGGCTAAAATTTATTACCATAATGAAGATTATCGTAGCGCAGCAACAATTTATGCTGATGTGGCTAAGAATACAGAATATGATTATGTTGCGAATGAAGCTAATATCGGACTGATGCGATCTTACAATGAGATGGATGAATATAATAAACTGCTTCCTGCTGCGAAACTTGTAAGAGCAATCCCAGATTTGGATGAAAAGGTTTATGAAGAAGCAGAATTAAATATTGCTGTGGCTCAATACGGCTTAGGACTATTTAATGATGCTTATACTTCGTTTAATGCACTTGCTGAGAAGTATAAAAGCGAAACCGGTGCTGAAGCAAAATATTTCTGCGCATTTATTTCGTATATTAATGCAAATTATAAAAAAGCCGAAGAAGAAACTTTTGAACTGATAAATAACTTCGGTATTTACGATTATTGGATAGCTCGCGGATTTATTCTCTTGGGCGATATTTATGTTAAAACTGATAACGTTTTCCAAGCAAAACAAACCTATCAAAGTATTATTGATAATTATGCAGGCGAAGATTTGAAAGAAGAAGCGCGCGCAAAACTTGAAGCAATTGAGAATTAAAATTAATAATGAAGATTAAAAATGAAAAAGTTTAAAATATATTTTGTCACTCTGATTGTGTCGGTGATTTCAATAACAAATATATATGCCCAAACTCCACAATATGATGAACAAATTAATGTTGTGGCGCCTTATGAACCTTCTGTTTCCGACGCCAATAAAATAAATGTTAATCCTGAATATGTTGATATTAAGTTGGAAAAAGAAACAATTAACTACAATATGTCGTCCCCAAGCACGAATTTGACAAAACATAAAACTTTCGGATTAGACCCGCTTGACCCGACAAGAGAAAGCGAATTAGCTAAGAAACATATCTTCTATGGAAAATTCGGCTTCGGCTCAAATGTTGAACCACTCGCAGATATTTACGTTAATTCTTCTGATAACAAAAAAGTTGGCGGCGGATTTCATATTAAACATAATTCGGCTTGGCGTCAAATGAAAAATGTTTTTAATAATAGCTATAGCAATACCGATTTCGACCTTTATGGAAAAGTTAAATTCAATAATCAAGAATTGCAACTTAAAGGTTTTTATGCCCATAATATGTTTAATTATTATGGCGTTACTAATGATGGTTATATTCTTCAGAATGTTATTGTTGGTAAAAACGATGTGACTGCTAAAAATAATACTTATGGAGGGGAATTAAGTTTGCGAAATATTAAAACTAAAAAATCTGACTATAAAATATCATTGAATTATTTGGGCTTTCAATTTAATGAAGGATTTATTAGCCATTCAATAACTCTTCCGGTAAATTTTAGCTATTATACAAAGCTTTTTAAGAAAAGTAAAAAAGAAGAGTTGAATGTCAAGTTAATGGCAAATTATGACATAAGCACTTTCGATATTGAATATTTTGAAGAAACATACAATAATTATTTTGTGTCGCTTGAACCGACTTATTCGTTTCAATTGGGAGCTTTTGCTTTAAAGTTAGGACTAAATGTTAATACTTTTAGTGAAGATCATCACGACAAAAAACCGAGAATTACTTTGCATCCTGTTGCAGAAATAAAAACTACAATTGTTCCTGAAGCATTTGCTTTCACAATCGGAATTAAAGGTGAATCATATAGAAATGATATGAAATCGCTTTATGGTATGTGTAAATATTTGGAACCGACAACAAATTTTTATCATGATTATTTAAAGGTCAGACCTGATCTTAGATTTGTTACAAATGTTCAATATAATGCTTATGGAGTTTTTGACGCACGGTTCGGTAAATTTATTAATTTTTCGGCAGGAGTAAATTATGCTAAATATAATAGTTTGCCGGTTTTCTATTCGAAACCTACAGCTTTAACTCTTGATGTATTTAATTCTATACCTAATGTCAACTGCTTTGGGTTAACAACAGTTGATTTAAGTAAAATATCTATTTCAGCAGATATTACATACGAGGCTAAAGAAAAATTGATGATTAATCTGCAAGGAAAATATAATATTATTGAATTGGCAAATACAGATAAAATTTTGTATCCATTTAATATACCTACTGTTGAGGTTTACGCACTTGCAAAATATACTATGTCGAATAAAAAACTTTCGTTTAGTGCGCAAGCAGTATTATTAGGCGGAGCAAAAGATATTGATGCAACTACTACTTTTTCTATATCGGATTTAACTAATGCACAAACCATAGATTTGCCACTTGTTTATGACCTCGGATTAAGTTGTAATTATAAAATAAAAACAGGAATAGATCTTTGGTTAAATCTAAATAACCTACTGCATTACAATAACAAATTGTACATTTACCAACTCTATCCTGAGTATCCGGCAAATGTGATGTTGGGTGTGACTTTTTCTTTATAAAATTGTTGAAAAGTTTATTGAAAAAACAGTTGCAGAATTGCAAATTTTTTTGTAATTTTGCTGCTTAATTATAATAATATTATTTATTGAATATGAGTGATTTAAATAACGAAAACGATAAATTGAACGAACAAAATCAAGATCCAAAACAATACACTGCTGATAACATTCAAGTATTAGAAGGTTTGGAAGCCGTTCGTAAACGTCCGGCTATGTATATTGGCGATATTAGCGAAAAAGGTCTTCATCATCTTGTGTATGAAGTTGTAGATAACTCAATAGACGAAGCGCTCGCCGGGCATTGCTCCCGCATCGATGTAGAGATACATGAAGATAATTCTGTTTCTGTTTTAGATGATGGTCGCGGTATTCCAGTTGATTTTCACGAAAAGGAACAAAAATCCGCTCTTGAAGTTGTTCTGACAGTATTACATGCCGGCGGAAAATTCGATAAAGGCTCTTACAAAGTTTCCGGCGGTTTGCACGGAGTTGGTGTTTCTTGTGTGAACGCCCTTTCAAAACATCTATTAGTTAAGGTTTTTAGACAAGGAACTGTTTATCAACAAGAATATCAATTTGGTAAACCGTTATATAGCGTTAAAGAAGTAGATACAACTAATGTTACCGGAACTTATGTGAAATTTACTCCCGATGATAGTATCTTTATTGTTACTGAATACGACTTTAATATTCTTGCAACTCGCCTTAGAGAATTGGCTTTCTTGAACAAAGGATTAACAATTACGCTAACAGATCATAGAGACGGAGATAATAAAGATAAAACTATAACTTATTTTTCTGAAAGAGGTTTGGTTGACTTTATTAATTATCTTGATGCTACTCGTGAAAAAATTACCGCTGAACCTATTTATATTGAAGGAGAAAAAAACGGCGTTCCTCTTGAAATAGCAATGCAATACAACACTTCTTTCTCTGAAAATATACATTCCTTTGTTAATAATATCAATACTATTGAAGGTGGAACTCACCTTACAGGATTCCGCGCGGCTCTTACTCGTACTTTAAAAACTTACGCAGAAAAATCAGGTTTCTTATCTAAATTGAAATTTGAAATAAGTAGTGACGATTTTAGAGAAGGCTTAACTGCAATTATTTCAGCAAAAGTTGCTGAACCGCAATTCGAAGGTCAGACTAAAACAAAACTCGGAAATTCGGATGTTAGATGGGCTGTAGAACAAATGGTTAGTGAACATCTTGGCTATTATCTCGAAGAACATCCAAAAGAAGCAAAGAATATTGTTGATAAAGTTATTCTTGCTGCAACCGCTCGTCATGCAGCGCGCAAAGCTCGCGAAATGGTGCAAAGAAAAGGTGCATTAGCAGGATTTGGTTTGCCCGGAAAACTTGCCGATTGCTCTGAAAAAGACCCTGCATTATGCGAATTATTCCTCGTCGAAGGGGACTCCGCAGGCGGAACTGCTAAAACCGGCAGAAACAGAATGTATCAAGCTATTCTTCCTTTAAGAGGTAAAATTCTTAATGTTGAAAAAGCTATGCAACATAAAGCTTTCGAAAGTGAAGAAATTAGAAATATGTATTCGGCTCTTGGAGTAACAATAGGAACGGAAGAAGATAGCAAAGCGCTTAACTTATCTAAACTTAGATACCACAAAATTGTTATCATGACAGATGCCGACGTTGATGGTAGTCATATCACAACACTGATCCTCACTTTCTTCTTCAGATATATGAAGGAATTGATTGAAAGCGGATACGTTTATATTGCAACGCCTCCATTATATCTTGTTAAAAAAGGAAATACTGAAAAATATGCTTGGTCTGATGATGGCCGAGATATGATTATTCGAGAACTCTCTGAGAGTAGCGCCTCAGGTGAAAAGGGTATTACTGTTCAAAGATATAAAGGTCTCGGAGAAATGAACGATATCCAACTTTGGAGTACAACAATGAACCCGGAAACTCGTACCTTGCGCCAAGTTAATATTGATAATGCTTTGGAAGCTGACCGTGTTTTCTCTATGCTAATGGGTGATGAAGTTCCTCCAAGAAGAGAATTTATCGAGCAAAACGCAACTTACGCAAATATAGATGCATAATCAGATATAGGCACGCACGGCCGTGCGTGCCCACGTGCTGTAGCCGTGCGTGCCTACGTGTTTACATGTGATTCAATTCTTTCAGTTTCGCATATTGCAAATATTTTTCCCAAACGGTAATTTTGTATATTGTGAAACCATAGTATCCATCCAAAAATCCTCCTTTAAGAATAAAATCCATAATAAACTTTGATATTGCGCTTAATAAAAATGAGCAATAAGTTTTTCGCTTTCCGCATTCAAAATTATATTGTGCGCGTAATGTGGAGTATTTGTTGGCAGTCGCAATATGTTCTTCAATTGTTAGAAACGGATAGTGTAATAAATCGCCTTTCAACATAATTACTTTTGTATTGCCGTAATTTAATATTTCGTGAACTTTGGTGTCTTTCCAATATGTTGTTTTCCTGTTGAATATGCGGATTTTAGTATCGGGATACCATGCGCCGTGTTTTATCCATTTACCACAATAATTGTTTAATCTTTTGAATTTGAAAACAACATTATCTATGTTTGAAGATTTTATTTCTAAAATAGATTCTTTTAATTCCTCCGAAAGCTCTTCGTCAGCGTCAATAGATAAAATCATATCATTTGATGCTATAGAATTAGCGTAATTCTTTTGTTCGGCATAACCTGCCCATTCTTTACATTCGAATTTTACATCGTATTGTAAACAAATATTTTTAGTGTTGTCAGTAGAAAAAGAATCTACAACAACAATTTCATCAACAACATCGAGCAATGACTTAATACATCGTTCAATGTTCCTTTCCTCATTCTTAGTAATAATAACCGCCGATATATACATAACCTTCAATTTTCCATACCCCCTTCTCCCTTATTTCCTGGTTTTAGCCAAAAAATCATCAACTTCAGGAACGCCGCCTTGCAATAGAACGTATCCATTGTAAGGTTCCCTTTCAGTAATTTCATCATTGATTGGCGTAAGCATCAATCTTTTTACTTCCTCAGGATCTTCAGTTTGTCCCAATGCCCAACTAAGTTTAATAAACGCCACTTCCGGCAGCATATTTCCACATGGGATTACCCCTTTTGCCATAATATCTCTTCCGGTATCATATACAAACATTTGCACATATCCCCAAAGAGTTTGTAAAGTCATATACATGTGTACACCTTTTGCGTGTGCTCTTTCAATAGCGGGATAAAGTTCTTTATTTAAGTGTCCCAATCCTGTACCAACGAAAACAATACCTTTATAACCGGCATCAACAAGCGAATCAATAACATCCGGTTTTATTCCGGTATAATAGTAAACCATTGTAACTTTGTCGGAGAAATAGGGTAGTAACTTTACTTTTCTGTCCTTTCTGCGTGGATTGTAATTTTCTTTAATATGTGTAACACCATCTCTTGTAACAGAGGCAACAGGAGTGTCGCCAATCGTTCTGAATGTAGAACGGTAAGAAGAGTGCATCTTTCTGACTCTCGTTGATTTATGTAGCAATCCATATTCATCTGAAGTTGTGCCGTACATACAAACCATTACTTCAGCAATATCTCCATGACCGGCAGCAGTCATTGCGTGCATAAGATTTAAAGGAGCGTCAGAACTTGGTCTGTCGCTAGAACGCTGCGAGCCAACAAGGATAATAGGAATTGGCGGATTTTGTACCATGAAAGTTAGGGCGGCGCCTGTATGTTGCATTGTGTCGGTGCCATGTCCGATAACAATTCCATCAACTCCGCGCTCAATTTCTTTAGCAATAGCTTTAGCAAGCGCAATATAATGAGTAGGACCCATGTTTTCGCTGAATACTGCAAATACTTTTTCAGTTTCGAGATTACAGATTTCTGCTAATTCAGGTACCGCGCTATATAATTCACCGGGAGAAAAAGCCGGAATTACTGCGCCGGTACGATAATCCAAACGAGATGCGATAGTACCGCCTGTTCCAAATAATTTTACTGTGGGTAAACCTTGTACAGATGGAAAATCTTTCTCTTGTATCTTAAAATTGACCTTGTTATAACCGGTTTCTTTCATGTTGGTAATTGTTTCTACGTCAATACCAATATTATATCCCGATTCTATCTTTATAACAATATGTTTTTCATCATCATTACAAGATCTTGGAAGAACAGTGCCTTCAAAATTGCCGCGAGTAGTAGTAATTGTTGCTTTCCCCCAAACCCGTACATTGTATTGCTTTAAAACTTCTAAAGCCTGACCTCTATATCCTTGAAAAAATTCATTATCCATACTAAACGCCTTTTACAATATTTTTTAATTCATTCATTGAAATATTACCTACTGCAATATTATTTAATTGTCCCATAACCCAATTATTCCTTGCCTCATCTGTTTTTGTTTTTCCAATTTCGTTGTATTTGTTTTTTAGAAAAGAAATATTTGATATTATACCATTATTATTATGCTTTCTAAAATTGATACTTTCAAGTATAGAGTCGAAGTCCATTTGTGGATGCTCAAATAGAACAGGCAATATTTTAAACGCGATTTCTTTATCAAGTTTTCTTTTTTTAATAAATTCAAAGATTTGATAAATTTTGTTGTAATCTAATTTTCTTGCATTAAATTGTCCTTCTATATGTTTTAGTTGATGACCTAAAAAACAGGCAATAAATTTTGGTTCATAAGCTAACTCATTAGCAATCTTATTAATGAGTGGAAATAAATTGTTTACATGCAGATAAGTAAAAGTATCTTTAGGAATATTCCACTTAATCATTTGTGCAGTACGTTCAGATACGTCGGATGGTAGATTAGCTTGAATATTTTTCAAGTGTTCCGAAGCTAATGGAATTGGTGGAGAATCTGTGTCAGGGTACATTCTGTTTGCACCTGGTAGAACTCTCTTAAACTCAGTAGTACCATCTAAGTTATATTTTCTGGTTTCTTTTGGAACCTCAAAGAAAGCTAATTTGCATCTTTCGCTAATAGTGCTTATCGCAGTATCTATATCTTCTTTTGGCGCCCAGAAAATAATTTGTGCATCATTTTCTCCGGCATTAAACATACTTGCTATTTTTGTAAATATTTTTCTGTCCTCAGTGTTTTCAATATCTTCGGAAGTTATCATGTTTGGTTTTTCAATACAAGCAATAACTTTTAATCTGTCGGATAATTCATTAATAAAACACTTTCCTGGTTGAGTAAAATGTGATAGAATACCTTTAAATTCAGGAAGATTAACAGCGTAGAATTTGTCTTTTCTGTTATTAGCTTCTATTGCAGGGGAATAGCTGAAGTTGTAATCAAAGAAATTTAGCTTCTTAGTCGAAATTTTCCAGCTTTTTACATTGATACGTTTGGTTAATATATCCTTAATATGTATTAACGCCCATTGTCTAAAACATTCATTATGCGTAAGCTCAGGTAAAAGTTTGGTCTTTGAAACACCTTTGATTTCGACTCGATTTCCTCCTTTGCAACTAACATTAACATCTTGTCGACCCGAACCGATACCTATTCTAACCTTATTTGTTGAACGATTTAAAAAGCGAATATAATCACATGCTTCTTTTACTTCGTCAGGATTAACCATATCGGGATGTGTAACAGTTTCAATTAGCGGCATTCCAAAACGGTCGGTTTTGAATACCCTTGTATGTCCGATATTTGATATTTCTCGACAAGTATCTTCCTCGAGACATAATTGAACTAATCGAATTTTCTTATTACTTATTGGTATTTCACCATCAACGCCAATAATTGCAGTTCTCTGAGAACCGGCAGGAATACTTCCGTCAAGATATTGTTTGCGAGTAATATGTACTTCACCTACTGTATTTAATTTTGATAAAAATGCTATTTCTATAGCAATATCTAAAGCTTCCCTGTCGATAGGGAAGGGTGGAGTATCATCTATTTCGTAAGTACATGTAGTTTCGTTTTTTAATTTGTAAACGATTGTTTTTTTCGTTTTAAACTCCATTAGAGCAGTGCCGTCATATTCGCCAAGTTCGCTGAGAGTTGGGCGCATGTGACGAATAACTTCTGCATCAAAATGTGAGTTGTCGTTATAGATACCTGCAGGACAGTTGCAAAATAATTTTTTCTTAGTTTTTAGCTGTTGGTGTACTTCCAGTCCCGACATAAAGCCCATTTTATCATATAATGTTTGGGTTGCATCTTTGCGATTAACATACCCCACCTTTACTTTTGTGGCTTCATAATTTTTTCGTGGATCAAAGTTTTTCTTCATTAAACTAAACTTTTGTAAATTTTTTATTTAAAGATTGCAAATGTAGCAAATTTTGACGAGAATATAATTATTATGATGTTTTTGAAAATAAATTGTCCAAATGTTTTTTTTTTATTAATTTTTTTTTATCTTCGCGCTTAGAAATAAATAATAAAGATTCTAATAAAAAATTATTAACTAAAAAATTAAAATTATGAGAAAAAATTTACTATTAATTGTTATGGTTTTATTAACAGGGGCTCTTGTTGCTCAAAATAAGGTGTCAAGACAAGATGGTGTGAAACCTGCAACAAAAATCCAACTTTCCGGTTTTGAAACTCCAACAAATCAAAGTGATGCTACTTTTGTTCCTTTTAAAAACGGTGGTTATACTTTTATTGAAGAAAACGGTATTAAAGAAACAAATATCGGACAAACTGTGTATGACTGGCAAACAAATTCCAGTGCAAGAAACCAAGTTGTATTTTGGGAAGATGGCTGGGTAAGTGCTACTTTTACACAAACATCTGAAGCAAATTATGCAAATAGAGGCTCTGCTTATGCATATTATGATGGCACAAGCTGGCATGCTTCTGAAGGTAGAGTTGAAACTCAGAGAACAGGCTTTGGCTCAATTGCTCGTTATGGAGAAAATGGTGTTGTTATTGCTGCTCATGGCGGATCAGATATTATCGTATCTATTTGTGAAGATAGAATAGGAAGTAGCTGGAGAGAAGTTGTAATTACAACCGAAGGTGCATGGCCATCAGTAATGACAAGCGGTGAAAATAATGAAATTATTCATGTTATTGCTGTTGACCAAGATGTTGCTGCGACTACTATTAAAGGTGGTAATTTGCTGTATTACAGATCTAAGGATGGTGGTTTAACATGGGATATGCATGAACATGTAATTGAATTTGTTGGTCCTGCTTATATATTAGATAAATTTATTGGTTCAAACTCATATTATTTTATGGAAACCACTTCAGCTGATCATCCATATTGTCCAAACCGTTTATCTTTTGTTTTATCAGATGGTGGTATTGACGGTCAAGTTATCTATTCTGATAATGATGGTGATTCTTGGAATAGAACAATTTTCTTTGAGAACCCTTTCCCACTTACTTCAGTTTATGATATGTACATGTATCCGCGTTGGCCATCAGCTGCATGGGATAAAGACGGTTATTTACATGTTGCTTATGAGTTTAATAGAACAAATCATGACGGTGCAGGTCTAACACAATATCAACCCGGATTAGGTGGTGTTGCATACTGGAATGAAGATATGCAAATAATGGATACCACTTATATTGAAAGTATATTTTCAACAGGTTGGTTTTATTCCGATGCTACAGGTCCAATGCCTAATGAGTATATGGGATACTTAGTTCCTCTTGCAAATGGTGTACCTGTAAATACAGATCCTTCTACATGGGCCGGAACTACTGCTCTTCTTGATCATGGTAAATATAACTGCGGTATTGTAGGTATGCCTTCTATAGCTATAGATTATGATACTGATATGATTTATGTTGTTTACATTTCTTCTGCTGAAGGTTTTTCTATAGATGATTTGGATTATTTTAGAATCTTTGCAAGAGCATCTCAAGACTATGGTCAAACTTGGTCAGATGTTGAAATGTTAACTAAAGGTCCTTTGCACATGCTTAATGAATGTGTATATCCACACATGTCAAATAAACTTTTAACTGCCGGTAAAAACAAATTACATGTTATTTATCAACAAGATATGTATCCGGGATCATATGTTCAAGATGAAGATCCAGATGCATTTGATAACTATTATTTTGGTATAACTGTTAATCTTATCGATTTTAATAGTGTTAAAGATTACGAAGGTCAAGCTGCTGCATTAGAGATGAATGTTTATCCTAACCCGGCATCTACTTATGCAAATATTTATTTGGATAATGAAGCTCAAATTAATGTTTATAACTCAGTAGGTCAAGCAGTAAAATCATTCAAACATAATGGAGGAAATGTTGATATGGATGTTCAATCATTTAAACCGGGTGTTTATATGGTAGTTGCTAATAGTGGCTCAGCCTCTACATCAATTAAGCTTATTGTTAAATAAAATATTTTTGAGTTACAATTTTGCTAATTTGATGTGTTTAATTTTTATTTCGATATACCTTATTAATATGTTAACTTAGCAAAAGAATTACCAATATTTTAACTTACTTTTAAGCAAGACAGTAATAAATTAATTTTATTATTGTCTTGCTTTTTGTTTTTAAACATTTCATGCTGAAAAAATAATTTTTTTTTGAGCAAAGCGTGAATAGAAAATTATAGATTAATAGTATCTTAAAACCCCACTTAATTTTTTTTTCAAATAACGCTTTAGTTGTAAAAAATAATTTATCTTTGCCGATAGAAAATAAATAAAATAATAATCATTAATATCAAAATTTATCAACCAAATTTAAAAATTAAAATTATGAAAAGAAATCTACTATTAATTGTTATGTTATTTCTTTCGAGCGTAATGGTAGCTCAAAAAGAAGTACAAAGAGTAGCTGACAAGATGGTTCAAACACAAAAAGTTTATGTGAATGGGTTTGAGGCTGTTAGCGGTGAAGAATCTACTACTTTTGTTCCTACAAAAGAAACTGTACCTACTTTTGTAGGTAGTATTAGCGAAAAAAACATTGGTAAATCTGTTTATGACTGGCAAACCAATTCAGGTGCAAGAAACCAAATGGTTGCTTGGGAAGATGGTTGGATTAGTGCAACATATACACAAGCACTCGAAACTGACTATACTGATAGAGGTTCAGCTTATGCATATTATGATGGTACTACTTGGCATGAATCAGGTGGTAAAATTGAGGATGAAAAAACAGGTTTCAGTACAATAGCTCGTTATGGAGAAAATGGTGTTGTTATTGCTGCTCACGCAGGTGCAGGTATTACAGTTTATCTTTCTGATAATAGAACAGGTACAAATTGGGTGAAAAAAACTATTGATACTCCTAATGTTTTCCCATCAGTTATGACAAGTGGTGAAAATCGTGATATTATTCACGTATTAACTATTACTTCAACAAGTGATGGAAATGTAGTTTATTTTAGATCAAATGATGGTGGTGACTCTTGGGTAGAAATAGAGATTCCATTCGTAGGTACAGATTATATCCAAGCTAATAAAATTGGATCTAATGCTTTCCATTTTATGGAAACAACAGATATGGATCATCCTTATATTCCTAACCGTTTATCTTTTGTTCTTGCTGATGAATGGTGTGACGGTCAAGTTATTTATTCAGATAATGATGGTGATTCTTGGAATAGAACAGTTTTCTACAATCATCCGGATCCAATGGCAGCTTCATTAACACCTACTGCTGATAGCCAACTGACTTACCCACGTTGGGTTTCTGGCGCATGGGATGCTGAAGGTTACTTGCATATTGCTTATGAATTTAATTTTACCAGCGAAACAGGTGGTACTTACGTTAAAGCAAGAGGTGGTGTTGCATATTGGAATGAAAGTTATTCTGTATTGGATTCAACTGCTGTTGCCGGAATTCATGCTTCAACATGGTGCTACAGTGATGCAATAGGTGAAATGCCTTCTTATTATATGGGTTATGTTGTTCCTATGACTGCAGAAGGTGTTCCTTCTACTGATCCAGATCCAAACAATTGGGGAGAAGTTTATCCAAAATTTGCTCCGGGATCATACAACTGCGGTATTGTTGGTATGCCTTCTATAGCTATCGATTATGAAAGTAATACTATTTTCATTGTTTATATTTCTATTGCAGCAGGTTATGAAATTGATGAATTTGAATATTTTAGAATTTTCGCAAGAGCATCTCAAGATGAAGGTGAAACATGGTCAGAAATTGAAATGTTAACAAAAGGACCTTTGCATGCTCTTAACGAATGTGTATATCCTTGGATGTCAAATAAAATATTCGCAACTTCAACAAAGAAAATGAATATTATCTATCAACAAGATATGATGCCTGATACTTATACTATTACAATGTCAAGTGGTTCAGGTGCTGATACAGATCCAGATGATAATTACTATTATGGTATGACTGTTAATTTGGTTAATGTAATAAGTATTAAAGATTACGAAAATCAAGTTTCTGAATTAGAAATGAAAGTTTATCCTAATCCGGCTTCTTCTTATGCAAATATTTACTTAGATAATGAAGCTCAAGTTAATATTTATAACTCTGTTGGTCAAGTAGTAAAATCATTCAAACATAATGGTGGAAATGTTGATTTAGATGTTCAATCATTTAAACCGGGTGTTTATGTAATTGTAGCTAATAGTGGTTCTGCATCAGAATCTACAAAACTTATCGTTAGATAAGAAAAAAATATTTGAAATTTTTCGAAAAAATCATTGTAGATTTAGAAAAAAATAATATCTTTGCACCGCAATTCTGAAACAAGGATTGCGGTGTTTTTGCGGAAGTAGCTCAGTTGGTAGAGCACGACCTTGCCAAGGTCGGGGTCGCGAGTTCGAGTCTCGTCTTCCGCTCAAAAAAAGTCTCAAACGAGACTTTTTTTGCCAAAGGCGCCCAGGTGGTGGAATTGGTAGACACGAGGGACTTAAAATCCCTTGCCTATTGCAGGCGTGTGGGTTCAAGTCCCACCCCGGGTACTAATGAGAAGGTTGTCATTCGACAACCTTTTTTTGTAAACCTTAAACCTTAAACCTTCAAACCTTAAACATTGAACCTTAAACAATACCACAACAATTACTCTTCATACTTAAAGATCGAAAGAGCACTTTCAAATAATACTATTGAAAGTTATCTTCGTGATGTGAAATTCTTTCTTCAATTTATTGATGAAAAATATAATGAAATTAGTATTACAGCAATCAATTCGGATATTATTTCAGAATATTTAATTAATGTTAATGAGCAAAAGAAAAGTAAACCTACGCAATCGCGCATAATCTCGTCTTTGCGTTCCTTTTTTAAATATTTAAAGCTGGAAAAAATTATCTCCGAAAGTCCTATGGATATGATAGACTTACCCCAGCTCGACAAACATTTGCCGGATGTTTTAAGTATTGAAGATGTTAATAAAATTATTGACTCAATTGATTTAAGCCTTCCCAATGGTCAAAGAAATAGAGCAATAATTGAAATGTTGTATGGTTGTGGATTAAGAGTTTCAGAATTAATTAACCTTAGGGTTTCGGATATTGATAGAGAAGTGATGTTTATTAAAGTAAAAGGAAAGGGAAATAAGGAGAGGTTGGTGCCATTAGGTAAAACAGCACTAAAACAAGTTGAAATATATTTAGACAATTACAGATTGCACATTAATCCTTCAAAGAAGTCGGAAGATATTTTGTTTTTGAACAGGCGAGGAGGAAAGTTGTCGCGAGAGATGATATTTATTATCGTTAAAGAATTAACAGAAAAGGCGGGAATAAAGAAGAATATTAGTCCGCATACTTTTAGACATTCTTTTGCAACTCATATGATACAACGTGGAGCGGATATAAGAATCGTGCAAGATATGTTAGGGCATGAATCTATATTAACAACAGAGATTTACACACATATCAACAAGCAACATTTAAGAGATGTTGTCGATAAATATCATCCGCTCAACGATTTGTAATCTTAATCGAAGTCAATAATATTTCCTTCTTCAGAGACTAATACTCCGAAGTTTACAGAAACTAAATTTCCTTCATTATTGAAATAGAAATCGAAATTTGCGTCTTCAAAAGAAACACATTTTTCGTCGTATTCTTCATCAACGTTAATATCGACTTCTTTGAAGCCATTATCTTTCATGAGTTTTATCACACCAGCTTCATCCATTTCGAAGATTTTCTTTCCATAAAGTGTAGATTCGTCATTATCCACGCCTATTGCAGAAAAAACGAGCTTATCACTTCCTTCGAAGAATAAATCAAGTTCTAATTCAGAATACGTTAATAGAGTTGTGTTAAAAAAGTCTTCATCGTTAAATTCTTCCATTTCATCGGCTTCTCCAAGAATTTTAATAACCTCTTCGAGAGTTGTGCCAAATTTTATGTTACCGATTCCAACTTTTGGTGTTAATGAATAATCAAATTTTTTCATATCAATAAAAATATAATTGTTAAATAAAGTCTACCCAGCCGTGTTTATCCTCGTAATCACCATATTGTATTGCTAATAATCTTTCATACATTTTTGTGCTGATAGGACCTGGATTTCCGTCTTTGCTAATAACAAATGAAGTGTTATTGCTTCTATCAAATATTTCGCCGATTGGAGAAATGACTGCAGCGGTTCCGCAAGCTCCTGCTTCTTCAAATGTGTTGAGTTCCTCAACAGGAACACGACGACATTCAACTTTAAGTCCAAGATCTTCAGCAATAACCTTCAAACTCATATTAGTTATTGACGGTAAAATGGATACAGACTCAGGAGTAATATATGTATTATCTTTAATTCCGAAAAAGTTAGCAGGACCTGCTTCATCAATATATTTTTTCTCTTTTGCATCTAAGAAAAGAACAGTAGAATAGCCTTCAGCATGTGCTCTTTCAGAAGCGCGTAAACTTGCAGCATAGTTTCCTCCAACTTTAATACTACCGGTACCAAGAGGTGCGGCTCTATCAAAATCTCTTACTAATTGAACTTTAACCGGTTTGAATCCTGCTTTAAAATAAGGACCAACAGGAGTAACAAAGATTATTAAGCAATATTCGGATGCAGGTTTAACACCAACTTGTGCTCCAGTACCTATTAATAATGGACGTAAATATAACGACGCGCCGGTTCCATAAGGCGGAACAAATTTTTCATTCAGTCTAATTACTTCTTTAACAGCTTTTTCAAAAATGTCTTTTGGAACTTCCGGCATCATAATACCTTCAGCAGACTTATTCAAACGTTTCCAGTTTTCATCCCAACGGAAAAGTCTGATACGCCCGTCTTTACCTTTGAACGCTTTCATGCCTTCAAAAGCTTCTTGACCATAGTGCAATGCAGTAGCAGCCATATGCATAGGAATATATTCCGAAGAAGAGACTTCTAATTCTCCCCATTGACCGTTTTTGTAAAAACATCTGATGTTGTAATCGGTCTTAAAATAACCAAAAGGTAGGTTTCCCCATTCAATATTCATGATATATAAATTTTTAAATGTTTTTTAATTTTTAGGTTTAAAGAGCAAAGATAACTATTATTTCAAATAAAGATACCTATTGTTTCAAATAATAATTGTTAACTTTGTAGAAAATTTTATAATCATGATAAATATTGAAAATTTATTTTCGAATGATGCAAAACGGATGGCACGTTCTGCAATTCGTGAGTGTTTGAAATTAACACAACAACCTGATATTATTTCGTTTGCAGGAGGTTTGCCTTCTCAAACATCTTTTCCGTACGATGATATCAGAAAAATTGCCGATGAAGTAATTTTGAATGATGGTGCAGCAGCATTGCAATATGGAACCACAGAAGGTGATAATCTTTTGCGTGATGAGCTTGTGAAAAGATATATAGAAGAAGGTTGCAATGTTACTCGCGATAATTTTGTAATTACAACTGCTTCGCAACAATCTCTCGATTTGCTTGGAAAAATTTTTATCAATCCGGGCGATATTATCATTTGTGAATTGCCATCTTATCTTGGTGGATTAAATGCTTTTAAGGTTTATGGCGCTCAATTTATAGGTATAAAACCTGATGAATTCGGTATGGATGCAGTAGAATTGGAAAAACAAATTGTTGAATTAAAGAAACAAGGCAAGTCGCCGAAATTCATCTATTTAATTCCTGATTTCCAAAATCCTGCCGGTATTACCATGCCGGTTTCTCGCAGAAAAGAAATCATAGCAATTGCACAAAAATATCAAATATTAATTGTTGAAGATAGTCCGTACCGTGAAATTCGTTTTGAAGGAGAACCCCAAACAATGTTGTATGCTTTGGATGATCAAGGTTTGGTAATTACTTTGGGTACTTTTTCAAAGTCATTTTGTCCGGGTTTCCGTTTAGGATGGATAATTGCAAACGCAGATGTTTTGGAAAAATTTGTTCAAGCAAAACAAACAGCCGACCTTTGCTCGTCTGCCTATTTGCAAAAAATTGCGGGATTATATTTACATAAAGGCTTATTCGTTAAGAATATAGGAAAAATTGTTGATGAATACAGAGATAAACGCGATAATATTTTGCGTTGTTTTGAAAAATATTTTCCAAAAGGTGTTAGTTGGACTCATCCCGAAGGTGGATTATTCCTTTTGGTAACTTTGCCGGAACATATCGATTCGGATGAATTATTCTTCAAAGCAATAGAAAAGAAAGTAGCTTTTGTTCAAGGATACACTTTCTTCTGTGATGGAAGCGGAAGAAATACTATGCGACTTAATTTTTCTTATGCGGATAAAGCGACTGCTGAAGAGGGAGTTAAAAGACTTGCAGAAGCAATTCGTGAAATGTTGTAATAGCACGCAGATGACACAGATTTAATAGATTTCACAGATTTATTATTTTGTATGTTTGATTTTATTAATAAAAAATAAAATCTGTGCAATCTGTGTAATCAGTGTGCTAACGCTATTGAATAATAATATAATATTCCATTAATATTTTGCTTTTCGGATATGACTGAGATTTTTTCTGTCATATCCGATTTGCTTATAATGTGGCCATTACCATTCAAATAAAAACTTGATAATCCTCCTGAAATTCCTTTGCCTGTTAGTTTAAGAACAGCTTCTTTAACAGTCCAAATTCTATAAAATTCCTCAGCTTGTTTTTTAGTATCGTTAATAGATTCTAAGTATTCGAATTCTGTTTTGTGGAAGAATCTTTTTGCGATTTCTTTTCGGTAATTTTTTACAGATTCGATGTCAATACCACATTTGGACTTAGAAAGTAAAACTACAATTTGTTCGCCGGAATGGCTGATGCTAAAACTCAAACTATCTGTGTTTCTGAAGAATGGCTTACCGTTACTTTCTAAGTCGATACGAAATTCTTTGTAATTATTTGAAAAATTTTCCTTCAAATATTTCCTTATTAAGAATCTTGCCGTTGCCGATTGTGAACGAAGCTTCTCATTAGAAATTCTGTCAATATATTCAATGTCTTCATCTGTGAGAAAACTCAAAATATCATTAGGATTAACGATTTCGGAAAAAATTATATGATAATCAGGTGTTTTCATTTATAAGCTGATTTTAGAATTACTGATACCAAAAAGTGCAAAGTCGTATTTTACCGGATCATTCGAATCTAACTTTCTAAGTTGATTTGTTAAATTTTCAGCCGTATTCCAGTTATTCGACTTAGAATCAATTAAGTTTAGTTTGCGTGCGGTGTTTCCAACATGAACATCTAAAGGAATAATTAATTCCGAAGTGGAAATATCTTTCCACAATCCAAAATCGACACCTTTATTATTAGACCGTACCATCCATCTTAAAAACATATTTATACGTTTTGCGGCAGAACCTTTTGCTGGATTTGCAACATGCTTAGTTACTCTTTGCGGATATTGTTTTTCAAAAAATATATTATGAAAGTATGAAATAGAGTGCTTTATTCTCTCAGTTTTAGAGGAATTATATCCTTCTAAAAATACATATTCAAGTCCTTTGTGATTTTTGTAAATATTGTGTAATGAGTGAATGAAATAAAAAACGTCATCGTTTTGGAATGTTCTGTAATAAAATCCGTTAATAGAAGAAATATCGTTTTTTGAAGCATTGATTATGAAATCATACGGCGCATTATCCATTCTTTCCATTAAATTATTGCAGCTTGATATTATTGCTTTGCGATTTCCCCAGGCTATGGTTGCAGACAGAAATCCTGCAATTTCAATATCTTCCTTTTTTGTAAATTTATGAGGAATGGAAATTGGGTCATTTTCGATGAAGCTTTTGTTCTCGAAATAATCATAATACTTGTTGAGTAACGATGCGGTTTCCGAAGTCATGATTACTTTATAAAAAAATAGAGGCTGCCTTTTGACAGCCTCTTGGTGATTCCGGCGCGGCTCGAACGCGCGACCCACAGCTTAGAAGGCTGTTGCTCTAATCCAACTGAGCTACGGAACCAAAATCAGGTTGCAAAAATACAAAAAAAATCTCAAAATGAGTGATTTTATGAAAAATTATTTTGCGAAAAAATTTCAACCCTTAGTGAAAAGAAATTAATGATTAATTTTGTAAACTTAAAATTACGAAAATGTATATGACAACAAACAATCTAATCAATTGGGAAGACTTCTCAAAAGTTGAAATAAGAGTAGGAACAATTTTGTATGCAGAAACATTTAAAGAAGCGAAAAAACCTGCCTATAAGATTACAGTCGATTTTGGCGAATTCGGAATACGTAAAAGTTCGGCACAAATAACAAAACTTTATTCGCCAGAAGAAATAATCGGCAAACAAATTATTGCTGTTGTCAATTTTCCTGAAAAGCAGGTCGCAAACTTTATGAGTCAATGTTTGATACTTGGTGTTGTAAACGAGGATGAAGTCACATTATTAACTACCGATAAAAAGGTGAAAAACGGATTAAAAATAGGATGAAAGAGAAAACATTAAAACACTGGTTAATTTTTTGGGAATTATTTATTGGGATTGGTGCTGTATTTGGAGCTGCAATGATGGTAATTTCTCCAACTGGAAATATTATGGGAATGAAAGGATTAATCCCGGCATTTCAAGTTTTACCTTTTGCTGATATATTCTTCCAAAGTTTATTAGTTCCTGGAATAGCTTTACTTTTCGTTAATGGTGTGACAAATTTCATTGCTTTTTATCTTTTAAAAAAGAATAATAAATATGCAAGTATTGCAGGAATGTGCTGTGGGATAATTCTTATGCTATGGATTTGCATACAGTTCTATATCTTTCCATTAAATTTTATGTCAACACTCTATTTTGTTTTTGGAATAATTGAGGCTATCACTGGATATTTATTGTTTCGTGAACATAAAACAAAATAAAGTGTCAATAACTTGAAAATTGGACAAAAGAAAAAACATAATTTTTGTTTTATTAAATAAAACATTAATCACATTATATTGTGATTTTAAAGAATTTTATTGCATATAATATTGTCTTCTTTGCTAAAATCACAAAATAGCGTGATTTCTGATTTGTGTTATTAAAAAAAACACTTAAATTTGCAAAAAATCCCAACATATTGTAATGATGAATAAAAAACAATTCGGAAATATTATAAAAGATCGTCGAAAAAAGCTTGCAATAACACAACGGGAACTTGCATCTTTGGCAAACATTGGAATAAATACGCTTACAAAAATTGAGCGAGGAGAGGCTAATCCATCATTCTCTGTAATTGCTAACATAATAGATACACTTGGTTTAGAAATGGATTTAAAGATTAAAATTAATAACAATTTAGTAAATAAACCATGAGAAAAGCAACTGTACATTTTAATGAGATATTAGCAGGAACGTTAACTGAAATTAGTAGCGAAGAATATGTCTTTGAATATCTTGATGAATATTTTGTTGATTCTGAAAAACCAGCAATTAGTTTAACTTTTCCTAAAATACAACAAGTATATAAGTCCAAATTTTTATTTCCTTTTTTCTTTAATATGCTGTCAGAAGGAAACAATAGAATTACGCAAGCAAGATCGTTACATATTGATGAAAAGGATGATTTTGGAATTTTACTTGCTACAGCGTACAATGATACAATCGGAGCAATAACCGTAAAACCAATTACAATATGACTGAGATAATAAATTGTCCTTCAACATTATCTAAGGGGTATAACACATATTCCCCAATTGCTTTAAAAAAACTATTTGATAGTCAAAAAGTTTCTCATATACTTCCGTATCAATCTGTTGAAAATAATGAGAAAGATATTGAAAAGTTTATTGAGAATAGTAAACGAATTTCAATTTCTGGTGTTCAAATTAAATATTCTATGGTGATAAATAATAAAATGTTAACATTAACACCTGAAGGGAAAAAGGGTTCATATATATTGAAACCCCGAACATCCGGAATAAAAAACTCAATGGAATGTGCTGCAAATGAAAATCTTACAATGCAAATAGCTGAACAAGTTTTCAAAATTGAAACAGCAGCAAACGGCTTGTGTTTTTTTCAAAATGATGAGATTGCTTATGTTACAAAACGTTTTGATATTGCATCTAATGGAAAAAAATATAGGGTTGAAGACTTTGCTTCTTTAGCGGGACTTACTTACGATAACGCAGGTGCTAATTTTAAATATGATTTTAGTTATGAAGAAGTAGCTGAATTGATAAAATTATTTATTCCCGCATGGCGAGTCGAACTTCTAAAGTATTATCGTTTAATACTTTTTAATTTTTTGTTTTCTAATGGAGATGCGCATTTAAAAAACCTCTCAGTTATTGATAAAGGAGGAAATGACTTCCGACTTACTCCAGCTTATGATTTGTTAAATACAAGAATACATGTTGATGATACAGATTTTGCATTATCAAAAGGATTATTTAAAACAAATAGAGAAGAGTTTCTTAAAGGATGGAAAGTTATAGGATATACTTTTAAAGCCTTCGGATTGTTGATAGGATTGCCTGAAAAAATTGTTGAAAACGAATTGGCAATTTTTGCCACAAGACATCCTTTGATTGATACTCTAATTGATAATTCTTTTTTATCTGAAAAAACAAAAAAGCAATATAAATCACTTTATCTGAACAAAAGAAATAGGCTTGCAGATATGAAGATTTAATTTAGCATCTTTCTTGTCATTACACAATATTTTTTTATTTTTGTAAAATCTTTATTATTATAAACAATTAAACTTTACTACTATGGGAATTATCTTACAAATTTTAGTATCAAGCGTAGCGGTATATTTTACTGCTTGGCTTTTGCCAGGAATAGCTGTAAAAAGTTATGGCTCTGCAATTTTAGTTGCAATTGTATTAGGAGTATTAAATGCATTAGTTACTCCAATATTGCAATTTTTATCATTACCAATTACAGTATTAACATTAGGACTATTTATGTTTGTTATTAACGCACTTGTTATTATGCTGGCAAGCTGGATTTTAGGAAGTAATTTTCACGTTCAAAACTTCTGGTGGGCGTTATTATTCAGTATTATTGTAAGCTTGGTAAGCAGTCTGTTGAATTGGGTAATCAGATAATAGCTACTTTTTATTAAAGAAATGCACTAAAATAACAGCTGTTTTGCACACAGATAACACAGATTTATAGATACTCACAGTTTTTTTTATCAGTTAATTGAAAAGAACATAAATGATCATCAGTACAATCTTGTAATCAGTGTGCAAATCAGCTGTTTTTACAAAATCAGAAATTTAAATCTTCTTACCTATATAAAACACATAGCCGTAAAATGCTTTGTATTTATCATATAATTCCGCTTCACGGCGTTGATTGAAGATCAGGTCTTCTACTATTTGGTTTCCTGGATATTTTTTTAGAAATTCTACTTGTGCCTTTTGACAAGGCGCAAAGAAGTGTTCTGTCCAACAATTTTCAGGAATAATGAATGTTGCAACAGGAATATAACCTGCATTTTGCATTTGGGCAACCTTGTTAGGTATAGTGTCAATCTCAGGATAATTGGATAACCAAAAATCTGTAATTTCGTCGGGACGATCATCAGTAAACCACGATGCTTCCGACGCAGCAATGTAAGCGCCGGTCTTCAGATATTGTTTCCATTCATTCAATCCTTTTTCATAACCAATATTATAGATTGCTCCTTCCGACCAAATTAGGTCTAAAGATTCTTTTTCGAAAGGAAGAGCGTCAGTCATAGAACCAACTATGCCCTTAACACGATTTTGCAAGCTTAGTTGCTTAGCATTACGATTAAAAATATTGATGAAATCAGGAAATAAATCCATTCCGGTAATTTTTCCGGGAGCGTTTTGAGCCAAAATCATTGTTTGACCACCTGTGCCGCAACCTATGTCGGCGATGCAGGATTCTTCAGTCAAATTATCAATAAAGCTCAATGCTTTGATTGTTGTTTCCGGACTTCCGGGTCCTTGTCGTTCTACGTTTGAAAAATATTCGCAGATTAAGTTAAAATCGAATTCGTGAATTGTTTTATTTTTATTACTCATTGTTTTTTAATTAAAAATTAATAATTGAAAGTTTTAAATGATTGACAACAACCATTCTTGCTTTTCTAATATATAAATATGAAAATAACTCCGGCAGGAATATGCCAGAGTATTAATTAAAAGAAATAACCTGAGCTTAATAGCAAAGGTTATTATTATACAATATCCAAATTCGTTTTTAACATAGGCTGCAAAGATAATACTTTTTCTCTAATGTATTAATCTTTCATGCTTTTAACCCAAGCCTCAATTTCCTTTTCTGTCGAAGGTCCAAAAAAGACTTTACTTTCCTTGATAATTGTTTTTGGAGAACAACTTCCTTTTAAGTTCTCAACAGTTTTTCCAAAACTACTGCCTCCTGAGGTTGCAAAAAGTATTACAGTCTTTCCCGAAAAATCATAACTTTCTAAGAATGTGTTGATAATCGTTGGTGCAACATACCACCAGATTGGAAATCCAACATATATTACGTCGTAATTTTCGATTTTTGCATTTTTGTCTGCAATAGCCGGACGGGAATTCTTGTCTTGCATTTCAATAGTGCTGCGACTTTCTTTGTCGTGCCAATCAAGATCGGCAGATGTGTACGGAATCTCAGGTTTGATTTCGTAAATATCTGCATTAATAATTTTTGAGAGTTTTTCAGCAACAGCTTTTGTTGTACCTGTTGCAGAGAAATAAGTGACTAAAACTTTCATTTCGTTATTTGTTTTTTTTGTTTGAGCATTTGTGCAATTTGGAAATAAAAATATCATTGCTAATGCTGTTAATACTAAATGTTTTTTACTCATGATTTATATTTTAAATATTAAACTTAAATCTACTTTAATAATTAGATGCAAAGGTAAAATAAAAACAATGATGTGATTTTGTCTTGAGGTTCAATTTGCTTTGTTGACAAGCTCAATAATGATAATAGAAATGAAAATTAATAGTCTAATTTGATGCATTGATCCTGAACTATGTTCTATGATTAAACCATAATTTTAATTATTCAGAATACTCATAAATATCCTCTGCATCACTTTCGATTATTGGACGAAGAATCAATCGTTCAGTTTCTATTTTCATCTTTTAATTATTTTTCATGATATGTTAATTTAAAAACAAAAAACCCACAAACTGTTGAATTTGTGGGTTTTGTCTAACTTTCGTCTTCTATTGACTTTTCTGTTCTGCGGAGAAAGAGGGATTCGAACCCCCGGAACCTCTCAGTTCAACAGTTTTCAAGACTGCCGCAATCGACCACTCTGCCATTTCTCCGCTGCAAAAGTACAATTTTTTTTAATATTGACACGTTTTTATGAAAAAAAATTTGCACAATAAAGATTTGTGCTTAACTTTGCAGCTAATACTGAATTCTTTAAATTGTTCGATTATGAATAAAAAATCTATATTACTTACAATTATTTTGACTTTGTTTACTATGTCTTTGGTCGGTCAAAATATTGTTGCTCACTTTAATTATGGCGCTTTTGCTGCTAATAATGAGCCTTATATTGAAACTTATCTCTCAATTCCACAAGACCAATTAACTCATGTAAAAAATAACGATGGATTATTTGTTGCAGAAGTCCAAGTTACAATGCTCTTTAAACAAAATAATGATATAATTGATGTCGAAAAATATAATATTACAAGCATGCCAATTAATGATACTGCGAATATTGTGACTAATATTATTGATTTGCAACGACTTTATCTTAATAATGGTGAGTATGATTTTGAATTAACACTTAAAGATAAAAATGATACAGCTAAAATTTTAAAAGGTAACACTAAAATAATTGTTGAAATTCCTGACAATCAGGTTGCTTCATCAACAATTTGTTTTGTGGATGATTATAAGAAGACTACTCAAAAGAATGCTTTATCAAAATCAGGATATGATCTAACTCCTTATTTTTCTATTTTGTTTCCTGAAAGTAAAAACGATATTACATTTTATAGCGAAATTTATAATCTTGAAACATTGTTAGAAAAGGGCTCGCGTGTTGCAATTTTTACTTCAATTGAAAGTAGAGAAGTGCCGGGGGAATTTATTAGTGGTTATTCTAAAACTACCAGATCAACAGTTACATCGGTTTTCCCTGTGTTTAATTCGTTAAATATCGAACACCTTCCTTCAGGAAATTATTATCTTGTAATTACATTGAAAGATGAAAATGGATATGATATTATTTCAACAAAAAAATTCTTCCAAAGATCTAATCCTAAAATATCTTATAATGAAGATTTGTTGGCAAATATTATCATTAATAATACATTTGTTTCAAAATATAATAATGCGGATACTTTGCGCGAAATTATCAAATCTTTTGTTCCGAAAGCAAGCGATTATGAACAGTCTTTCATTAAAAAGATTGATAATGTGACAGATATTGAAATTTTGCAACAGTTTGCATATAATTTTTGGGTGGAACGAAATGAGTTAACGCCGGAGAAGTCATTTAATGAATATATGGCAGCGGTTAAAAAGGTTAATAATTCATACGGAAACGCAATGCGAAGGGGCTATGATACTGATAGAGGACGAGTATATCTTCAATACGGACCTCCAAATCATATTCATGAAAACAGATTTTCTTCTGCTACAAAACCTTATGAAATTTGGCAGTATTATAAAATTGAGGGACAAAGCAATAAAAGATTTGTGTTTGCTGCGCTAGATCTTGCTTTAAAAGATTATGATTTAATACATTCGGATGTTATTGGTGAGCTGTATAATTCAAAATGGCAACAAGAGTTATATCTAAATTCTCCAATTATTAATGATGACGAAAGTATGGAGGAAATGTGGGGCTCGCCGCTTGATGAATATTATAGAGATCCCAGATAATATTATACAATTTGAAAAGAATAGCTGTAGTAATATTAAATTGGAATGGAAGAAAATTCTTAGAAGAATTTCTTCCTAATGTGATAGAATATAGCATTGATGTAGCTGATATATATGTCGCAGATAACGGCTCCACTGATAATTCTTTGGAATATCTTAAACTGAACTTTCACCAAGTTAAAACTATTGAATTAAGCGAAAATTTCGGCTTTGCAAAAGGATATAATCTTGCATTAAAACAAATTGATGCAGAATATTATATTTTGCTTAATTCTGATGTGCAAGTCAGTGAAAACTGGATCGCGCCTGTAATTGAGTTCCTTGATTCTAATAAAGATTATGTTGCTTGCCAACCAAAATTGCTTTCATTTTATCATCCTGATACTTTCGAATATGCTGGAGCAGCAGGCGGATTTATAGATAAACTTGGTTATCCTTTCTGTAAAGGACGAATTTTCAATTCAATAGAAAAGGATTTAGGACAATACAACGAATTTGATGAAATTTTTTGGGCTACCGGAGCTTGTTTGTTTGTGAGAGCAAAGGAATTTCACAAATTAAACGGCTTTGATGACGATTTTTTCGCACACATGGAGGAAATTGACCTTTGTTGGAGGTTTAAAAATGCAGGATATAAAGTAGGATATTGTCCAAATTCTTCTGTGTTACATGTCGGAGGTGGAAGTCTTCCGAAATCTTCCTCTTTTAAAACTTACCTTAATATGCGAAATAATCTTACTATGGTTTATAAAAATCATAGTAGTAAGCATATTAATTGGATATTATTTCAAAGATTGTTTTTCGACCTGGCTTCTTCCCTAAAATTTCTTTTCGATAGTGGTATTAAAGAATTTTGGACTGTTCCGCGTGCGCATTATTATTTCTTTAAACATTTTAAGGAAATAAAAGCAAAACGAAAGAATACAGCACATGCGCATGTAAGTAGGGTATATAATAAGTCGATAGTGTTTAGATATTTTATAAGGCAAAGACGCTATTTCTCGCAACTCAACAGTAAAGACTTTACAGCAAGTTCATAAGAATCTAATCCGAAACCGAAAATAGCTCCTTTGCAATATCTCGTTGTAATCAATTCTTGTCGGAATTTTTCCCTATTAAATATATTTGAAATATGGACTTCAATAACAGGGGTTTTTATTGCTGCAATTGCATCAGCAATGGAAACAGAAGTATGAGTATATCCTCCGGGATTAATGATAATTGCATCATAAGAAAAACCAACTTCATGCAACTTGTTGATAATTTCACCTTCTATGTTTGATTGAAAGTAATCAAAATCAATAGTATTATATTTGGTTATTAAATCTCCAAAGTATGAATCAAAATTTTCTTTTCCATACACCTCTGGCTCTCTTTTGCCGAGTAGATTCAAATTTGGTCCGTTTATGATGATTATTTTCATATTAATAAATTCCGGCTCTTCTTCTGAGCAACCACTCAACGCCCAAAAGCGCAATAGCTAAAAAGAAAATTATTATAGAATCGTTTATTTTATTGTGTTTTAGGTAACTGTATTCTTTGCCGCTGCTAATATCTGATTTTAAAATGTTATTAATATCGTCATTATTTGATATTTCAATAAATTTTCCGCCAGTAATCGATGATAAGGTTTTTAGCATATCATGCTGAGCTTGCAGATTAACATATTCCGGATTGGTTTCAGAGATATAAAATGCACCTTCAGCGTTTTCGCTTGATGCAGTTGAACGCCAAGAATATTGTCCTGCCGGCAAAGTACCAACATTCAAAGTATATCCGTTATCATCTGATTTTGTAAAATAATAAGGATATTGAGTGTTTTGCTCTTTATGAGTTATGATAATCTGCGCATCAGGCGTGTTGTAAAGCTCGTAATTATCATTAAAAAGTTTCGCATTAATGTAAATTTCCTCTCCTTCAAAATATTCTTCATTAATATAAACTTGATATTTTTTGAAAATGTCAGATAAGGATAAGTATTGTATAATATTGTTTATCAGAGCGTCAAAAGAATTGTGACTGTTTTCGGAAAGATAATTCTTGATTCTCCACAACCAAATTCCTTCTCCGAAAATAAATGCGCTGCGATGATTGTAATCTTGTACGTTTATTATTAAGGGTCGTGTAGTTATTATATTGCTAATTTTCTGATTGAAAAGAACTTCAGAATGCTGCGGAATATTATAAATTCCGAAAGGCGCAATAAGTGGCGAATAATTAGAAAAAGTTTTGATTTCGCTTTCACTTATTTTAAAAGCAGAAAAATTATTATTGAATTCCGGATATGCCTCCTCGAAACTTCCGTTAAATGCTTCAATGTTAAGATTTTTATTTAATTGATTAAAAGCATTTATATCTGTATGTTCACTGAAAATAACTAAATACGGAAGTTTGTTTCCATTTAATTTGTTGATAATTAATTTTGATGTAGGACTTCCGTCGGGAATCCCATGTAAAATAACTATGTCACAATTATCTATTTCCGAAAGATTTAATTTATCTATTAGCTTAGATTCATGAGTGTAGTTTTGTGATGATTCAATTGCTTGTTTTAGAGCATTAATATCGGGATGAGCGCCTTTACTTATTATTAGTATGTGTTTTTTTGTATCGATTACGTTTACGACACAAGTTTTTTCATTGTTGTTTTTTATTTCATCATCTTTGTTGCCGGTAAGAATGAATTTGTAAAAATGTTTTCCTGGTGATTCAGGTGGAAATACAATATCTAAAGTGCTGTGGTATATGTCGTTGTCAATCTTGATATTTCTAGTGGAAATTAATTTGTTGTTGTCGAATATTTGTAGAACAAGCTCTTCTTTATTAAATCCTGTTGCGCTAATATTTGCTTCGAAAACGCAATTACTCTGAATATAAACTTCATCATTATAACGAATATTGACAATCGAATAATCGTTTATACTTGTGGTGTCGCCAATCCCAACGGTATAAATAGGATAGGGGTTTTCTTCGGCAATTAAAGTCGGATTAAATCCGGTGGTGTAAATTCCGTCTGTAATGAGTAACATAGCATCAATAGAATTTTTGTCATAAAGTCTATTGGCATACATTAGTAAAGAAGAGATATTTGTAGAATTATCTTTAAAATCAGGTGTTTCACTTTCAATTATTTCTTCGCCGAATAAAAAGGAATGTACTGTGAAGTTTTCTTTTAATTTGTTTAAAGTTGAGTTGTAATTGTTTGAAAATATGTTTTTTACCAAAGTTGAATCTTTGGCGGCTGTTATTGAACGAGAATTATCAACTGCGCATATAAGCACAGGTTTCGAAGTCATATTAACCTTTGTAACGAGTATAATATTAAGAAACATCGTAAAGATTAAAAACAATGCCGTGCATCTCAGAATGAAAAGCAGTGTTTTTAATCTTTTACTGATATAATCGTTATTTTTGCGCCAATAAAGAATGCAGGTGCATAATATTGCTGCAATTGCGCAAATGAGCAACCATATCGGAGATGTTTCAAAATTGATCATTCAAAAATTAAATTTGAAGTCCGCCACAAACGGTAATAACTTGTCCTGTAATATAATTTGCCATATCTGACGCTAAGAAAGTAGCAAGGTTTGCAACATCTTCAGGTTTGCCTGGTTTACGCAACGGAATTTTCTTTAGATAGTCGTCAATTACTTCAGCCGGAAGTTGTTTAGTCATTACTGTTTCGATAAACCCAGGAGCTATAGCATTACAACGAATGTTTCTGGAACCGAGTTCTTTTGCAATCGATTTTGTGAAACCTATTAATCCGGCTTTTGAAGCAGAATAATTAGCTTGTCCGGCATTTCCCGAAACACCTACAACAGATGACATATTGATAATGACACCTTCGCGTTGTTTAATCATGTATGATTGAACGGCTTTTGTCATAATAAAAGCAGATTTAAGGTTTACGTTAATAACCATATCCCAATCATCTTCGCTCATTCTCATTAGAAGTTTATCGCGAGTAATTCCTGCATTATTAACAAGAATATCAATTCTACCGAAGTTAGCGATAATATCTTCAATAATAAGATTCATAGCTTCGCTATCAACAACATTACCAGCATAAGCTTTGCATTTTGTGCCGAAACTTTGGAGTTCCTTTTCGGTTTCCATTGCTGCTTCGTCATAATTCAGATCAATAAATACGACATTAGCGCCTTCTTGTGCATATTTCATGGCTATTGCCTTGCCAATACCGCGAGCTCCGCCGGTAATAATTGCAGTTTTGTTTTCTAATAATTTCATCTTTATTTAAATTCAATTTATAAACTGCAAAAGTAATGATTTTTGCTGTTACTTTTGGAAGAAAGCTGTACATTTGCATAAAATATTCGTTTAGTGATAAAGCGTTTCGACATATATCTGTTAAAATCTTTTGTAGGCCCCCTGATAGTTACATTCATAATTGGAGATTTTATTCTTCTTATGCAATTTTTTTGGGTGTATGTTGATGAGTTGGTTGGCAAAGGTTTAGAATGGTATATTATCGCAGAACTTATGTTTTATGCCGCACTTACTTTTGTGCCGATGGCTCTGCCGATTGGAGTTTTACTTTCATCATTAATGGTTTTTGGTAATTTAGGAGAAAGGTATGAATTAGTTGCACTTAAAAGTGCAGGCGTATCTTTATGGAGGATTTTAACACCGCTTATATTTTTTATTGTTGGGCTCTCAATGTTTTCTTTCTATTTCTGTAATGATATTTTGCCAAAATCACACCTAAAATTTGATTCCATTTTTTATGATATCCGACGAAAGAAAATGGCTTTTAATCTTACCGAAGGCGTTTTTTATAATGATATCGAAGGTTACGTTATTAGAGCAAATAAAAAAGATAAAGATGATAAAACTCTTTATGAAGTAATGGTTTATAAGCACAAAGATAATAGAGGAATTAACGATAATGTTACTTTCGCAGAAAAAGGTGTTATGGAAGTTGCAGAAGATGGTGCTAATTTAGTTTTGACTTTATACGACGGCTATAATTATGACGATTCTAATAATAAAGATAATAAGGAAAAAATGCCATTCCAACGTGTGGAATTTGAAAAAGAAATATTGGTTTTCGACTTGTCGCAATTTGATTTGAGCAGAAGTGATGAGGATATGCGACGAAATCATTATAGAAGTTTTAATTTCGATCAGTTGAATAAGGAAATTGTTCGATTAACAGGAGCGGAAGAATATTCGTTAGGCGTTTTTGTTGATGAACGAAATAATAGATATATGAGTATGAATCTTGTTGATACAATAAAATATCCGAATGATTACTCAAACTTATGTGATTACAAAATGCCGCTCTTAGATAATTATAATTTGGCAGAGCAACAAAAGATTGTTAGAAATGCACTGGATCACGCACGTAATGTAAAATCAACACAAGCTTTTAAACGAACAAATTACACATATACTGTTTATCAATTGAATCAGCATAAAGTTGAGTTTCACAGAAGATGCGCTTTGGCATTCGCTTGTGTTGTAATGTTTTTTGTTGGTGCTCCACTCGGAGCGATTATTCGAAAAGGTGGATTGGGACTGCCGTTGGTATTGTCGGTTGCAATTTTTGTTTTGTATTATATTATTCTAACTTCCGGTCAAAAAGCTGTTTTGCAAGCGCAACTTAATCCATTTCTTGGTGTGTGGTTAGCAAATATTATTGTAATGCCATTCGGTATTTTTCTTACTACAAAAGCAACGTCAGACGCACCTTTATTAGATAGAGATGCGTGGCTGAAATCCTTTAATAAATTTTTTAATCTTTTTAAAAAGAATAAAGATAGAAATAAATAGTTTCTAATTTTAATCGTTATGCGAATACTGTTTCTATGTAATAAAAATCCTTATCCTGAACGCGATGGCGGTTGTATTGCTATGAATGTCAATATTAAAGAAGCAATACGATTAGGGTATGATGTAAAAGTAGTTGCGATAAATTCGAAAAAAAATTTCACCGAAATTGATTCTTTGCCCGAAGATTATAAAAAGAAAACAGCTTACGAATCGGTAATGTTCGATTTAAAAGTACGTCCATTACAATTTCTATCAACTTATTTTACAGGAAAATCACCACATATAACTCGTTTTGTTTCGAAAGATTTTGAAGAAAGATTAACAAGAATCTTAATAGAAAATGAATTTGATATTATTATGTTGGAATCAATCTTTATGACGCCGTATATTAAAACTATTAGACAAAATTCAAATGCAAAAATAGTTTTAAGAGCTCATAATGTCGAGTTTAAAATTTGGGAAAGATTGTATGATTCATCAAAATTCATAAAAAAAATATTACTAAAACATGTTTACAGAACTTTGCGCAACTATGAGTTAAAGGTAATTAATGAAGTTGATGAAATATTTGCAATCACTTCTGTTGACGCTGATTTTTTTAAACAGCATACAAAAGTTCCGGTTAAAGTTTTACCCGTAGGATTTGATATCGATTCTATAATCGAACCTAAAAACATTGTTGAAGAAAAAAATACAATTTTTCACATAGGAGCAATGAATTGGATGCCTAATGTTGAGGGAATTAATTATTTTCTTGATAAAATATGGCCCTTTATTCATGAAAAGAATCATAATATAAAATTATATCTCGCAGGAAGAAATATGCCTGATGAATTTCTCCAAATGAAAAAAGATAATGTAATAGTTGTCGGCGAAGTTGATGATGCAAAGATCTTTATGAAATCAAAAGAAATAATGATTGTTCCCTTGCTTTCAGGAAGCGGCATGCGCGTAAAGATAATCGAAGCCATGACAATGGGCAAAGTTATTGTCTCTACTTCGATTGGAGTTGAAGGTATTGATTGTGAAAATGGTAAAGATATTCTCATAGCAGATACACCAGAAAATTTTGCCAACGCAGTTCTGAGAGTGATTGATGACGCTCAACTCTGTGAAACAATCAGCAATAACGCGCGCGAGACGGTTCGTTTGAAATATGATATAAGGAGGGTGTTTTCGAAGACACTTGGTCTCTTTATTTAATCTTTATCGTCTAATTCATCACTGCTTTCTTCTAAAAAATAGTTAATAGATTTTTGAATATTAGAAACCTCGAACAATTTTCTACGTTCAATACGTTCCTTTGCCTCTACCATAATTTCCTGAATCTTGCTTTCAAACTGTTTCTTAGATGGAAGTTTTGTCCAATATTCGGCAACAGCAATACCTGATTTGTCAAGTTCCATAAGTTCAGCTATCTTTCTGTTAGCATCAGTACAAAGGATCAATCCAATTGGAGCTTCTTCACCCTCTCGTCGATCATATTTATTAAGCCAGTTCAGATATAATTCCATTTGTCCTTTGTATGCAGGTTTAAATTTGCCAATTTTTAATTCTATCGCGATTAAACGTTTAATGTCTCTATTATAAAACAGAAGATCAATGTAGTAATCATCATTTTCTATTGAAATACGTTTTTGACGGGCTGCAAAAGTAAAACCAACCCCAAATTCTAAAATAAAGTTTTCAATATCGTGTAAGATTGCTTGTTCAAGGTCTCCTTCCAAATAATTATCTTTAAGTCCAAGTGTGTCTAAAATTACAGGGTCTTTGAATGCATTAAAAGGAATTTTGCTTTGTCGCGTGAGTTGTAAGTTGGCATTATCTCTTCGCAAAAATGCTTTTCGGGCAATTAGATGTCGTAAATCTCTCACACCCAAAAAACCTTTTTTTACCTCTTCTGCATAATATAGTTTTTCTTCGGTAGTTTTTAGTGGCAATAATTCTCTAATATGTGACCAACTTAATTGTGCCCAAAGTGTAGACAGTTTTTCGAAATCAGGAAATTGAGTTGCAAATTGCATCATACGATTAAGATTTGTCTTTTCAAAATTCTTACCATATTTTTCAGTCAATTGTTGCGACAGTGTCGCAACAATTCGTTTTCCGTATTCTGCACGTTCCATTCCCAAGATTACAGAATTAATATGATTACCAATCTCCCAAAACATCAAGACAATTTGATTGTTAACAGTTGATATTGCATTGTTTTTTCGTTTTTCAATAATTGTGGAAATGTCTGAAAATAAAATGCTTTCAGATCCTGTATTTGTGTGTTGTAATTCGTTTTTGTTCATTTTTTTTTGTCGTAAAATTAATTTAATATAATTAATGGAAATCCCTTTGCTGTTTTGAATTTTTCCCTCTTAAAATGAACAGATATTCTTTATTTGGGTTTAAATGTATTCTCATTGCTAAAGATTTAATTCTTGTTTTATCTTTTGCTCTCATTTATTCTTTTCAATATACTCCCAGCTCCCCTCAAACGTCATATTCTCTTGCTCCCCAGTTGTCATATTCTTTATTGTAACAACATTTTGTTCAATTTCAGTTTCGCCGGCAATAATTACAAAAGGTATTTTCTTCTTATTTGCATATTCCATTTGTTTTTTCATTTTGCCACTCCCCGTATAAACTTCGGTTTTAATTCCCTGACTTCTAAGTAGATTGGCAAGTGGAATGCAATATTCAAATTCTTTTTCTCCAAGATTTAATATTAAGACAGTTGCACTCTCAGCATTATTTTGTGGGAAGAGATTTAGTTCTGTTAGCACATCATAAATTCTTTCAGCACCAAAAGATACACCTACTCCTGAAATGTCATCCAATCCAAAGATAGAAGTCAGATTGTCGTATCTGCCGCCGCCACAAATACTTCCGATAGAAACATCATTAGCTTTTACTTCGAAAATAGCGCCGGTGTAATAGCTTAATCCTCGCGCAAGAGTAAGGTCAAGTTCGCAGCGAAGGTTGGAGATTTTATTGTGTTTCTCTATTAAATCGAAAATGAATTTTAACTCTTCAATGCCGGCAATTCCTTCGGTGGAATCTTTTAAAATTGCTTCTAACGTATTCAGTTTCTCATCACTATTGCCTTTGAGATTTAAAATTGGAGTAAGCTTTTTGATTCCATCATTAGAAATTCCTTTTTCAAGTAGCTCATTAACAACATTATCGTAGCCTATTTTGTCAATTTTGTCGATAGCAACAGTAATGTCAATTAATTTATCTTCTTGACCGATATATGTAGCTATTCCGCTAAGAATCTTTCTGTTGTTAATTTTAATGGTGATGCCAAGATTCAACAGATTAAACACATCATTAATCATCAGAATCATTTCAAACTCATTGTGCAGAGTTTTTGAACCGATAACATCAACATCACATTGATAAAACTCTCTATATCTGCCTTTTTGAGGTCTGTCGGCTCTCCAAACCGGTTGCATCTGATATCTTTTGAAAGGAAAAACAATGTCATTACGATTCATAACAACGTAACGTGCAAACGGAACAGTTAGGTCGTAGCGCAAACCTTTTTCAGAGATTTTATTGGTAAATGAGTTAATATTATCAAAGTCTTCCTTATCAGTTTTTGCGAGATAATCGCCCGAGTTTAATATTTTGAAAAGAAGTTTATCGCCTTCATCACCGTATTTGCCGAGCAAAGTAGAAAGATTTTCCATAGCTGGCGTTTCAATAGGTTGATAACCATATAAGTTAAATACACTTTTAATAGTGTCAAAAATGTAGTTTCTTTTTGCCATTATTTCTGGAGAAAAATCTCTTGTACCTTTTGGTATTGATGGTTTCATACGGTTTAATTTATCTTGTGTTTGTAATTATTTTATTCAAATCTTCGCCAGCCTTTGCCCAGTCGTAATTATCTTTAACAAACTTGTAGCCATTCATAGCTAAATCCTTTGCCATTTTTTCATCATTAAGCAAAGAAAGGATATGTTTTGCTAATTCATTTTTGTTGTCTGCAATCAAAATATCTCTATTTGCTTTTGCTTTCAAAGATTCGTTTGCAAGCGAAGTCGTTATTGACGGTATTTGCATCGCCATTGCTTCTAATAATTTGTTTTGCAGTCCGGTGCCAATGCGCATCGGTGCAATAAAAACTTTTGCTCTGGCATAACATTCTCTAATATCCTCAACCCAACCCGTAACAATAACATTTTCAGATTCTAATTGTTTGATGTCATTGTGAGGAGTGGCGCCGGCAATCATAATACGAATGTCTGGTTTTTCTTTTAATAGAAGCGGCAAAATATCTTTGATAAGAAATAAAGAACCGTCAATATTTGGGATATAGTTCATATTACCGGTGAAAATGAGGTCGATATCTTTTCCTCTTTCCATCGGTTTAAAGAAATCATAATCGACACCATTTGTTATAATCTTTATTTCATTACGATTTTCATGTGGGTAATGCTCTCTGTCTGACTCAGATATAAGAATTTTATTGTCGTAGTTGTCAAAGATTTTATTTTCGTATTTTTTTAATCTATTAGATTCTATTTTGTACAAAATATTTTTCGGAAACTTTAATTGTTGAGAGCTACGCATAAAGTTCAAAGACATTGTATCTTGGATATCAATCGTTTTTGGTATGTTTATGTTTTTTACGTATTCGTTAATGCGAATAAGTTGTCCGAAAATATGATCGGGTTTTATTTCTTCTAATTTCGATTGAAATATTTTATTGATATTTCTCGAGTAGAAGTATCCGGCTTGAAGAGGTTGCCCTTTGATGAAGGATTTCACTGCATTCCAATACTTTCTAATTCGAGAGATTGGAACAACTGTAATGCTTGTGCTGTATTTTTGTAAATGATTAATATGTTCGGTTTTGGTATTACAATCATCAACAGCAAAGAGGTGAATTTCATTAGACTTGGAAAGTTCTTTAATGAAATTGTAAGCTCTTAGTTTATCTCCTTTCTCAATAGGATAGGGGACTCTTGAAAGTAATACTAATATTTTCATGTTAATCAACTTTAAGAATTGCAAGGAATGCCGATTGAGGCACTTCCACATTTCCAATTTGACGCATACGTTTTTTACCCGCTTTTTGTTTCTCTAAAAGCTTACGTTTACGTGTAATATCACCGCCATAGCATTTAGCAGTAACATCTTTGCGTACAGCTTTAACTGTTTCTCTTGCAATAATTTTTGCGCCAATGGCTGCCTGAATTGCAATTTCAAATTGTTGACGAGGAATTAACTCTTTTAATTTTTCACAAATTCTTCTTCCGAAAGAATATGCGTTATCAACGTGAATTAATGAAGAAAGCGCATCAACCATTTCGCCGTTTAGTAGAATATCTAAACGAACCAACTTAGAAGGTCTGTAGCCAGAAATGTAATAGTCGAATGAAGCGTAACCTTTTGAAATACTTTTTAATTTGTCGTAAAAATCAAAAATAATTTCGCCTAAAGGAATATCAAAAGTTAGTTCAATACGTGTTTCTGTCAAATAAACTTGATTTTTTATCGCACCACGTTTATCCAAACAAAGTTTAATAATTGGACCAACAAATTCAGGAGTTGTAATAATATTTGCAACTATATATGGTTCTTCAACATGGTCAAGTTTTGTTGGTTCCGGCATTCCTGATGGATTGTAAACTTCAACGAAGTTACCATCGGTTAGATAGGCTTTGTAATTAACGTTGGGAACAGTAGTAATTACATCGATATCAAACTCGCGGTCGAGTCTTTCTTGGATTATTTCCATGTGCAGAAGACCTAAGAATCCGCAGCGGAAACCAAAACCTAAAGCTGCCGATGATTCAAGTTCATAGAATAAACTTGCGTCATTGAGTTGTAATTTTTCCAAAGAAGCTCTCAACTCTTCGTAGTCGTCGGCATCCACAGGATAAAGTCCGGCATAAAGCATTGGTTTAACATTTTGAAATCCATCGATAGCTTTGTCGCAGGGTCTATCAACATGAGTTATTGTATCGCCGACTTTTACTTCTGAAGAAGTTTTGATTCCGGAAATAATATATCCAACATTTCCGGCGCTCATTGTTTTCATTGGTTGCTGTTTTAATTTCAGCACTCCGATTTCGTCGGCATGATATTCCTTTTTCGTACTCATAAACTTAACGAAATCATTAGTGTTAATGGTTCCATTTACAATTTTAAAATAAGCGATAATTCCGCGAAAAGGATTGTAAACAGAATCGAATACCAGCATTTGAAGTGGAGCATCAGGATCGCCGACAGGGGCAGGAACTTTGGTGATTATAGCTTCGAGAATTTGTTCAATACCCATTCCGGTTTTGCCGCTGGCGCGAATAATATCATCAGAATCGCAACCGATTAAATCGATAATCATATCTTCAACTTCATCAGGCATTGCGTTATTCATGTCCATTTTATTCATGACAGGAATAATAACAAGATCATTATCGATTGCTTGATAAAGATTTGATATTGTCTGAGCTTGAATGCCTTGTGTTGCGTCAATAACTAATAAAGCACCTTCACAAGCGGCAATAGATCGACTGACTTCGTAGGAAAAATCGACGTGTCCTGGAGTATCAATCAAGTTTAAAATGTATTCTTCACCTTTATATTTGTATTGCATTTGAATAGCGTGACTTTTTATTGTAATTCCTCTTTCACGCTCGAGATCCATACTGTCAAGAGTCTGATTTTGGAGATCTTTTCCTGAAACAGTATTTGTTATTTCAAGAAGCCTATCTGCTAAAGTACTCTTTCCGTGATCGATATGGGCAATAATGCAAAAATTTCTTATATTTTTCATAGCTTGCAAAGTTACATGATTTTTTTTGTAATATTAACACTAAATATAGCGTTGTGCAAGAAATTTTGTTCTTAATTACGAATTAGATGTTTTTTTTCAGAATAATTAATGTTCATATTTTTAATATTTTAAAGCTGTAAATAGATGACATAAAAAAAGCTGTCGAAAAAAATCGACAGCTTTTTTTATTAAGAAGTTATTCTTTTATTAGAAAGTAAAACGAATACCCATTAAAATTTGCCAAGCGTTACTAATAGTAGCGTTGGATTTGAATTGAGCATTGTTTTCAAATGTTTCTATATTTGAAGCATTAAGTTGGTAAGTAGGAGTTGGGTTGTCGCCACCAGCTTCCATACCTTTGAAAGTTAACAAACGAATGTTGTTATAACTTGCTAAGCCATGAGTTTGATATGCTCCGAAAGTACTGCTAAATAAGTTGCCTATGTTTTTGAAATCAAAACTTAATTCTAATTTATAAGGACTACTTGCAGGATTATTTCCAAATAAGTTCAAAAGGTCAACAAGAACTTTTGCATCAAATCTGTTCAACCAAGGACCAACAGATGCGAAACGTCCAGCATATTCACCTTTATGTTGACTTAAATATTTGTCATTATCAATATAGTTCATTAAAGCTTTGCCTTGATCTTCTGCAGACATAATAATGTCGCCATCAGCATTTTTAACATCAACGAATGTTATTTCGCTTGCATCTTTTGGAATGTACATTAAATCAGAAGAGTTACCATCGCCATTCATATCATTAGAATATGTGTAAGAGTAACGATCTTGAGCATTACCTGAGTAATATACGCCTACAGAGAAACCGTTTTTAACATTTGTGTATGTTAAAGCTCCAACAACACGGTGAGGAATTGAGAAGTTAGAGTAACCTAATTCAGGAGAATTTAAGCTATTAACATCTGAATTGCTTGACCATGCGGAGTTAGCTGCAGAGCCTGGGTTAGTTGTTAAGTCTTTAGAAACAGTGTAAGTATAAGCTACTAATCCGTTGAATCCATAAGAGAATTTTTTATCAAGTTGTGCTGTTAAAGCGTATTGATAACCTTGTTTAGCGTTAGTTAGCATCATTGCATAAGAGAATTCTTTATTGATTCTGTTATTTGATTTCCAAACACCATTTTCGTCTTTAGCGTACCAAGAGTCACGTTCATTACCATTACCATCAATAATAGTAGAAGATGGTTCAGCTTCGTTTACGTTTTCTTGAACAACAACATTAAGGTCTTTAGAGAATACACCTTCAAGAGTAAGAATCATATCCCAAGGAAGTTCATAATCAACAGCGAGGTTAGATCTCCAAATTTGAGGAAGTTTGAATTCTGGGTCAACGAAGCAGAAAGAACCGGGTAAACCTTCACCAGGATTTGCCGGGAAAATATTTGGGTATGCAGATACAACATCTTTATAGTTTGTCATAAATTTAAGATCAGTAGGTACGTTTGCACCAACAAGTTCAACAGTATTTTGAAGTACTCCGGCATTTGTAGGTTGGTTTGTGAACCATACAAAAGGAAGCATACCTGTGAATAATCCTGAACCACCGCGAAGGTGTAATGTTTGGTCACCGAAGATATCCCAGTTAAAGCCAACTCTTGGAGAGAATAAAGGTTTCATTCCCGGCCATTGTGCAAGATCAATTTTTCTTCCGTCAGCAAATTCATAATCTTTATAATTAGATGGATTATCTTCTAATTTATTAAGATAGAAAGGTAATTCAACACGTAATCCGTATGTTAATCTGAAATTATCATTGATACTCCATTCGTCTTGACCGTAGATAGCACCGAAGCCGAAAGATAATTCAGCACCAGGAGCATCGTTTCCGCCGTAACCGTATGTTAATCCGTAAGCCATTGGTGTTGCATCAGCAATAAAATCTTCCATTGAAGCATATCTGTAATATCCTGTAGCATATCTTAAATAAGAATTTTTGAAATACAAATAATCGAAAGAAAGACCAGCTGTAACAGTATGATTACCTAAATAGAAAGAAACGTTATCTGTAATATTTGCAACATTATTAATAACAGCATTATTTTTTGTAAACAACTCATAACCGAAAGTCATATATTGTTCACCATCTTTATAAATATCAACGAATGGGAAGTTGTTGAATGCTGTTCCATCGAGTGGGGAGCTACGTTTGTCAGCAATATGTGTATAGCTTAATAATAATTTATTAGAAATTTTGCTGCTGAACAAGCTGTTTAATTCACCCGTAATTGAACGAACAATGTTATCCATTGTATAGTTTGAGTTTGTAAAAGCTATAGAGTTGATGCTATTACGAGCTGCTCCTCTTGGGTTTGGAGCGCTATTAGCGTTAGTAGCAATATCTTTTGAAGTTTTAACATCGTTATAACGGATGGTTAATTTATGATTTTGGTTGATATTCCAATCAACGCGAGCTAATATTCTATAACTTGCAGTTTTGAAATTACCACGATCTTGGAATTCGCCTGGGTTGAAGCCGTATCTATCAAGTAATAAATCTTTCATAGATTGCAAGTCGGCAACAGTTGTGCGAGCAGTAAATGTTCCTGCATCGCCAACACCATCTGTGCTTGGATTCCATGCCATTTCAGTACTTGGAGCATTTTCTTTTTCATACTCACCACTAACAAAGAAGAACAATTTATCTTTAATGATTGGTCCACCGATACGTGCACCGTATAATTGTTTGAAAGAGTCGTTTGCACCTGCAACTTCATTTTCACCAATGTGATTTCCGGTGAAAAGATAAGGACGTAAGAATGTGTAAACAGAGCCTTTGAATTGGTTGTCACCGCTACGTGTAACAGCATTGATATTTGCTCCTGTAAAACTTGATTGACGGATGTCGAATGAAGATACGTTTACAGTGATTTCTTCAAGAGCGTCAATAGAAATTGGTGAGCCGCCGCCAGGTAAACCTGAACTTAAACCGAAGTTGTTGTTGAAAGCAGCACCGTCAACGGTGAAGTTGTTGTAACGAGAGTCACGACCAGCGAAGTTACCGCTACCATTTGATTGTGGGTTTAAACGTGTAAAGTCGGAAATCTCACGTGTAATTGTTGGTAAAGCAGTAATAGCCTTTGTTCCAATGTTCATTGAAGCTCCGGTTTTTTCTGATGCAAGAGTTTTTGACTCGAAAATCTCAACCCCCGAAAGCTCTTGACTGGTCTGAACTAACTTAATGTTTAGAATATAGGTTTCACCTAAGTATAGTTGAATGTTTTCGTATTTTGTGGTATGGTAACCAACATACGAAATTTCAACTGTGTAAGGACCACCAACACGCATACCTTGGATGGTGTAACGACCATCGTTATTGGTAACAGTACCATAAGTAGTACCTGAAGGAATGTGTTTTACTAATACAGTAGCGCCTGGCAAAGAGCCGTTGTTGTCGGAAACTCTACCTGACATACTTGATGT
>JAJDHA010000090.1 GCA_030265965.1 Odoribacter sp. OttesenSCG-928-L07 | reverse complement strand
ACTCTATCTGGCTAATACAACAAAATCAACTTTCTCATCAACAAGCGATTGGATTCCGTTTAATGATCTACAATTGGTATATTCAGGCAGTATTTATTTAGATAATACCGGCGAAGATAATTGGGCACATATACTATTTGATACGGAATTTATTTATACCGGAAATAATTTGGCTATTGTGATGCTTGACAGCCAAGGAAACTACTACTTCGCAGGCGACCACAAAGTATTCTCCGCACATAACACATCGGGTAATAAAACGATACGGTATTGGTCTTATGACTCGATAGATCCGGCAGCTCCGCCTACTGCAGATTCTTTTAAATTAGAGCGTAATGATGTAAAATTTGAATTTTGCGAACGAATCATAAAAGAGGGTTGCGACGACTATACTATTGGCGCCGGTACAACCGCGAGCTATACTATTCCTATAAGCACAAATAGCAACTGCAGCTATTCGCAACAAATATTCGACGCAAGCGAATTGGGCTTTACCGAAACCGAAGGAACTATTTCGGAAGTATCGTTCCAATATATTAACTCCACAGCACAAAGAAGAAACAATGTCAGTATCTATATGGCTAATACAAGCAAATCAACTTTTTCATCAACAAGCGATTGGATTCCGCTTAATGAGCTGCAATTGGTTTATTCGGGCGAATTACTTTTAACTGATGCCGGCAACGATAATTGGGTTAGAGTAAGGTTTGATACAGATTTTATATATAGAGGAAGAAATGTGGCGTTTGTGGTACTTGACAACGAAGGAGCTGTATTCACAGGCAGCTCCAATACTTTCTATACTCATGCTGCATCGGGAAATAAAACAATGCAAAACAGCAGATCGACTGCAATATCTCCTGCGAGCCCGCCGGCTGCAAACAGTTTAAGTTCATATCGTAATAATGTTAAGTTTGAAATTTGCGAACGATTCATACAAGAGGGTTGCGGCGACTATAGCGTAGGCGAAGGTACAATAGAAGTATATAATATTCCCATGAATACGGCTAACACCTATTCATACACCCAACAAATATTTGAGGCAAACGAAATATCTAATAACGTAACCGAAGGAACAATAAAATCGATTTCATTTCAATATATTAATCCGGTTGCACAAGATATAGAAAATGTTAGTATCTATCTGGCTAATATACGCAAGTCAGTTTTTTCATCAACAAGCGATTGGATTCCGGCGGGAGAAATGCAAATGGTATTTTCCGGCAGTTTACGTTTAGATAATATCGGTAATGATAATTGGGTAACCGTACAACTTCCTACCGAATTTCATTATTTGGGAAAAAATCTGGCGCTTATTGTTCGTTGCCAGCAGCCAACAGTTACAGGCAGCAGCAACACTTTTTATGCGCATACTGCATCGGGCAATAAAACAATACATGCGTTCAATAACTCGGGCAACATAAGCACAAATAGTCCGCCAACAGCAAACGGTTTGAGCGCCACACGTAATAATGTTAAATTTGAAATATGCGAACCGCTCGTAGCAGAGGGTTGCGGCGATTATAATGTTGGCAACGGCACAATGGAAGTAAATAATATTCCTATGAATACGAGCTTCTTATATTCCTACACCCAACAAATATATGATGCAGACGAAATAGGTTATAACGGAAACCACGGAAAACTTAAATCAATATCGTTCCAATATTTCAATTCGGTTCCACAAACAAGGACTTTCAGTCTCCTTTTTGCAAATACTACCAAAGAAACATTTGATTCGACAAGCGATTGGATTCCAGCGGAAGAATTGCATGTTGCAACTACTTATTCGTTTATGTTTGTAGAATTTAATAATCATAATTATGGCGATTGGGTAACTATACCTTTAGAGGAAGAATTTGATTATACGGGAAATAACATTGTGGTTGTGATAAACGATTTAACCGGAAGTATAGATACAGACGCAGAAGACACTTTCCTTGCTCATACCGCAACGGGTAATAAAACGATACAGTTTTTCAGCAATGATCAATGGGCAACCACGCAATTGCCGCCTACAGCAAATAGTATAACAACAACTCGTAATAATATTAAATTTGAAATATGCGAAGAGCAGGCATTAGAAGTAGGTTGCAATGAATATATTGCGGGCAACGGTACAGAAGAACAAAACCTGCCAATAATTACATCTCGCAATTATAGCTATACCCAACAAATATTTAATGCAAGCGAATTAGGATTAGCCGGAATGAAAGAAACAATAAAATCGGTTTCATTCCAATATTTCAATTCTGTGGCACAAGACAGAAGCGACTTTAGTCTCTATTTGGCAAATACAAACAAAGAAACATTTAACTCATCAAGCGATTTTATTCCGCTTAGCGAACTGGAATTGGTTTATTCAGGCAGTTTACATTTAGATAATACCGGAGATGATTATTGGGTAACAATACCGCTTGATACGGAATTTGATTATACGGGAGGAAATTTAGCTATTGTAGCGCTCGATAACGAAGGCGCTCAATACACATATACCGCTACAACTTTCTATGCGCATACAACCACGGATTACAAAACAATACGTACTTACCATGACGCTGTTGCGATAGCTCCATCGAATCCGCCGGCAGGGAGTATAACCAGATTTCGTAATAATGTTAAAATAACATCTTGTCCAACTAAACTGCCCATTCAAAATTTATTGGTGAAAACCACTCAAAATTGCGTGGCTAATATCTCTTGGACAGCGCCCGAAACGAGCAGTGCGCACACTTACGATGTTTATTGCAACAATGTAAAACTTGGAAACACATCGGCTTTATCATACTCACACACCGTAAGCGAATCCCAAACGAACAATTACTGCGTAGTTGCCGTATATTCCAACGGTACTTCTCCCGAAGTTTGTTCCAGCGCTCAGGTTTCGTGCCTCGATATTTGCGATGATTATATTGTGGGCGAGGGCACAAGTGGAAATCATGATTTACCTTTTCACTCGTTATATGATGATATGAAGAGCTTTACGCAACAAATATATCTTTCCAATGAGTTAGGATTTAACAGAGGCTACGGAACAATTCGTTCGATATCATTCCAATATTTTAATTCGACGGCGCTAGATAGACCTAACATCAAAATCTATATGGCAAATACAAGCAAAGATAAATTTTATTCTTGGAATGATGGTTTTGTGTCAGACGAACTACAATTAGTATATGACGGAGAAGTACATTTTGACAATACCGGCGAAGATTATTGGGTAACGATACCTTTTGATGCGGCATTTACTTATATGGGAATCAATGTAGTGGTAGCGGTGTTATGCAATGAAACACCAACTACCATAGACGGTGATGTTTTTTATACACATGCTGCATCCGGGCTTGCAATGTATTATCGTTCCATCAATGATATAGATATCTCTACTATGACTAGTAACACGATATATTATTATCGCAATAATGCTAAATTTGAATTTTGCGAAACAGAACCGCCTCTATTTTGCAGCGACCACTCCGTAGGCTCCGGCACAACAGAGACATATTCTATTCCTA
>JAJDHA010000088.1 GCA_030265965.1 Odoribacter sp. OttesenSCG-928-L07 | reverse complement strand
TGGCAAACTTGCTAATAATTCAGCTTCGCCTTCATAACAATCATTACGATATACTTCGTAACCTGCTAAAGCGCGGGTGCCTTTTGCCGGTGTTGATGGTACAGAAACTTGTTCGTATTTTTGACCTAATTTGCCTCTTTGTGCAACTTCAGGAATAAGTGCGTCTGATTTTACTGTTGGATTGTAATTATTTGCACTTAAATTAATTGATTTTCCGGCTGCCAATTCTATTGTAATATCATCAACCATAAAGATAAAGGCGTCATTTGATACACAGTTGATTGCTGCATATTTTGCATTTGCTGGAAGATCATATTCGTAGAATGTCCATGCATCTGATGGTACAGATACATAAGAAGAGCCTGTAACAAAAGTAAAGTCTGACTGAGCTGTTCCTGTTGTTGAGTAACCTACTTTCATTCTTTCCAAGCCGTAATCAGGCATATATGTTTTTGCCCAGAATGAAATTTTGGTTGGACTACTTAATTCAGGACTAACAATCCAATCATTATTTGGTGCAGGGTTAGCTGCAAAAGATCCAAAGAATTTATCTCCTGAATGTGCATGAATGCCAGGTGTTGTTGTATACATCTCCGGTGATGTTAATTTTGGGTCAAATACAATGAATGCCATTGCACCTGCAGATCCAGGGAAGCTAATTCCACTAAATCCGTAAGTTGGATTTCCGTCTCCATCAATATAACTCCAACCTATAGTACCAGGAGAGTTAACTGTAAATGCTGTATGACTTTCAACATCTTCAACAATATTTTCTCCTTGTGGAGGACCTGATCCGTCCCATGATACTGTTACTGCTCCATTTTCTACCCATGCTAATACATTATCTACTGCAACTGGTGTTTCATATATTGAGAAATCTATTGAGGTAGTTCCAACATAAGCAATTGTTGCATTTGTTGTTTGGCTAACATGACCTGCAAATTCACATTTTACTTCGTAAGTACCTGCTTCTACTGTACCTGTATAAGTACCGGCAGCTGCTGTTGTAAATGTATAAGTATTATCTGTGTTAGATACTGTAATTGTTGCACCTTGAACATTGCCACCTAATGCATAAGTAACTGTTCCGTTGATTGTACCTGTTGATTTAATAGTGATAGATGTTGTAGCAGCATCTAAACATGTTTCTGCACCATCATCATAAACTAATGTTAATGCGTAATTGTATGTACCATTATCAAGTGTTACGTCTGTCCATGTGCTGAACGGTGTATCCATACTCAAGTTATCACGGTATAAGTCTCCATTACGATAAACGCGTAAGAAGTCAACATCTGTTAAATCAGGATTTGTCCATGTTAGAGCAGCATTTTTAGTTCCAACAGGCTGAGTAACAGCTAATGCAGTTAGTGCATCGTATGCATCGCAACCTAAGTATGTAAATTCATAACTTACTCTTTCTGCTTGGCCTGTAGTATAATCTGCCATAACTTCTGCTACGTAAGATTGACCTACTGTTAAATTTGCCACATCAAATTGATAGGAAGTTTCTGTTGTATTGGTTACAAAGACATCATTCAAATAAACTTTATATTGTACTAAAGATCTATCTTTAGTAGGTACTGCTGTTATCATTACATCATCTATTGCCCAATAATAAGCCCAATTTCCTGTATAATGAAAACGAACTTGGAATGCTGAATTTATATATTCAGTTACATTAATTTCTTGTACATTAGGAGAAGCCCATGAACCTACAGTTGCTGTTTGGTTCAATACAGTTACCCATTCATTACCATCAAAAACTTGAACTTTTGAGAAAGCTGTAGCACCTAAGTGACGGTAATATTGAATGAAACTTAAGAATAATTCGTCACACATCGAAACATTCATTACAGGAGATATCAATAATTCATCACATACAGACCCGTAGCCTGCTGCATCAGAATCAGCCATTACGAATGGGGTACTATTTAATGAATAGTTGGTTCCGTAATAACTATATTGTGTTAAAGCTGTCCAAGCTCCTGCAGGTTTATTTCCGTTGTTTTCAACTGTCCAAGTACTTGGAAGACCATTATCAAATGTTTCGTGGAAAGGTGTAAATACTGGAGCACTCCATGAAGCAAAAGCAGTAGGAGTTACATATAAATCAATAGCTTCTGTAAGTTTTTCTTCCATCAGCCAGATGAACGATGTTTCTTCTACAATAAGTTCGTCAGTTTCTGTTATCATGGTAAAACCTGGATATTTAACAACAACGTCATAAGTACCTTTGCGGAATTCGTCCCATGAAAATTTACCTGTTGCAGGTAATGATGTTTGGTATACTAAATCCAAATCAGGTTCGCTAGTATTGGTAAAGGTTACCTCTACTCCAGCAGCACTTTCACCTGAGTTCAATGTTACTGTAACATCAACTTCGGTAATCATGTCTTTATCTAAAGTATTAGAAACGAGTCTTGCATCAGCAATGTCGCTATACGAAGCGATAACAGCCCAATGATAAACACCATAATCAGCTGCTCCCCAAGTATAATCCATATATTCTTTTTGAGCTGCAGGAAGTGAAGTAGCAATTACATCTGCTAAATCCCAATCTGTTTCAGAAACAAGTTTACGACGAACTTCGTAACCGGTAAGATTTTCTGATACAAGAGGTTCCCATATAAGATGTGCTGCATTAGCTTCTTCTTCAATAGCGAATAATTCTCCAGGTACCGGTATAAGAATAGTAGGTCTTGTTCCATAAAGTGAAAACTTCATTGATACTACTCCTGATATCAAGCCAGGACTAACAGGCATCCACTCTGTACCACTACCAAATACATTTTTATGGTCTTTTAGATACAATGGCGAACCAACTGCTGTAGTACTTGTGTAAATATCAAAGCGCCAGTTAAAATCTTGCACTTGTGTACGTACACCATAGATAGAGATCCAGAATTTTCCGGTAGAAGGAAGCGTATAAGCTGTAGGAAGTGTAATTTCAATGTCACTACCTACTACCACACCCTGACATGTTATGTTTTTATACAATTCTGTTCCGGGTTTTCCGTTATCATCTGTATAAAAAACAATACCATACACAGTTGGAATCGGATTAGCGTTACAAAAACCGCTTGTAACAACTTTTTCAATTATCCAACCTTCGCCTCCGATGAAGTCGTCTGCTATTTGAACAAGCGCATCGCTGCCTGCCCAATAAACAGAAATCAACCCAGAAGTTGTTGTTGGCACATCATTGTTGTACAACACATCCGCTCTGGTTTGTGTTGTTTGGTGTTCGATCGGCGATGTGTTTGTGCTGGTAAGCAGCGCCAAACTATTGCCAACTTGGGCGAATGCCCCTAATGTCATAACTAACAAAACTGCTAATAATGACATCCTTTTAATAAAACTTTGTTTCATAAATTTAATAAAGTTTAGGTTAATATTTAAATTAATTAAAATTTCAATTTAATTCTATCTTCAATCATCAATTATAAATTATATGCTTGATGATTGTTATTCAGTATATTTAGTTTAATTTATTTCAATTTCTTATTATAAAATGCTTATTATCTCGAAAAAAAAGCAAATGTATGATATTTTTTCAACAAAACAATCTTTTTTTTAAAAAAAATGAGGGCTTTTGTACTCATCACTTATCACTCTGTCACTTCGTCGCAAAAAAAAAGAGGGGTTGCCCCCTCTTCTTCACCGCAAATATTTGCAGTAGTATTATTAACTTTACTTATTATCTCACGATTGTGATACGTTCGGTGGAAACTCCACTCTCTGTTGAAATGCGAACTACATATACGC
>JAJDHA010000087.1 GCA_030265965.1 Odoribacter sp. OttesenSCG-928-L07 | reverse complement strand
TGGAATTTTCTGCTCCAAACAGAGCAGCAGTCGTTCTCCCAATCGAAGACGAAAGCGATGAAAAATTATTTATGTTGATATCACCGGTGATGCTTAATAGTTGAAAATTGTAGAGACGTTGCACACAACGTCTCTACGAAAAACATTAAACCTTAAAAAACAATTAATTAAAAAATAAATATAATGGCTGAAACAATAAAAAACTTAGAACCAAAGATTGTTTGGAAAAATTTTTACGAGTATACTCAAATTCCTCATCCTTCACATCATGAAGAAAAAGCTGTTGCTTACCTGAAAGCTTTTGGCGAAAATTTAGGTTTGGAAACCATTGTCGATGAGGTTGGCAATGTGATTATTCGTAAACCGGCAACTCCGGGAATGGAAGACAGAAAAGGGTTAATTCTCCAAGCACACATTGATATGGTGCCGCAAAAAAATTCTAATATTAACCATGATTTTGAAAAAGATCCGATCGATGCTTACGATGATGGCACAGGATGGGTAAGAGCAAAAGATACAACTTTAGGCGCCGACAACGGAATGGGATTGGCTGCAATGTTGGCTGTTCTTGAATCTAAAGATATCAAACACGGTCCAATCGAAGCGCTCTTTACAGCTACGGAAGAAACTGGAATGGATGGAGCAAACGGATTAAAAGCCGGTATCATTAAAGGCGACATTCTTCTTAATCTCGACTCTGAAGACGAAGGCGAACTTTATATCGGTTGCGCCGGTGGAATCGATGCAAATGTAGAATTTGAATTCAAAAAAGAAGCTGTTCCTGCCGATTATACTACTTTCCAAATCTATATAAAAGGTTTAAAAGGTGGCCACTCCGGAATGGATATCCACTTAGGTAGAGGTAATGCTAATAAAATATTATTCAGATATTTGAATATTATTAAAGATAGATGGCAAGCTGAATTATCAGATGTTTTAGCCGGAAGTCTAAGAAATGCAATCCCGCGCGAAGCTTTTGCAACGGTTTTAATACCTAATAAACATAAAGAGGATATTAAAACTTGCGTAAAAAAATATGAAGCAGTAGTTAAAAATGAATTAAGTGAAGTTGAACCAGACCTTGAAATAGGAATAAAAGAAGCTCCAAAAGCTGAATTTATTATGGATAAAAAGTCTCAACTAAATCTTATTCTTAGCGTTATTGCTTGTCAAAACGGCGTTATTCGAATGAGTACAAGTATGGCAGGCTTAGTTGAAACTTCAAGTAATCTTGCAATTGTGAAAACTATCGATAATAAAGTTATTGTACAATGTTTATTGCGTAGTTCGGTTGATTCATCAAAAGATGCTTTGGCTGCAAGTATTAAAGCTTGCTTCGATTTAGCCGGTGCAAAAGTTAGTCTCGACGGAGCTTATCCGGGTTGGAAACCAAATGTTAATTCGGAAATTCTAATACTTGCGCAAGAATTGTACAAGAAACATTTTAATAAAGAAGCCAAAATAATGGCAGTGCACGCAGGTCTCGAATGTGGTATCCTCGGAGCTACATATCCAAATTGGGATATGATTTCCATTGGACCGACTATTCGTTCACCTCATAGTCCAGATGAAAGAGTTAACATTGAATCAGTAGGTAAATTCTTTGATTTCTTGAAACTTATAATTGAAAACGCTCCTAAAAAGTGACGAGTGACAAGTGACGAGTGACAGGTGGTAAGTGACGTTTTTATACACGTCACTTGTTACTCGTCACTCGTCACTTTCAAAGAAAATATATGAGTAAAAAAATAATTTATAAAAACGGCTTTGTTTTAAAAAATAATTCTATCTTTGCAGTCCGAATTTGAATAACAGAATAAAATTTTTTCGATATGAAAAGAACCTTTCAACCATCAAGACGTAAGAGAGTCAACAAACATGGCTTCAGAGAAAGAATGTCAACAGTTAACGGCAGAAAAGTTTTAGCCTCAAGAAGAGCAAAAGGCAGAAAAAAACTTACCGTATCATCTGAACGTTTAGGCAAGTAATTGCCTCAGAAATAAATAAACAAAGCCAAGGAGACCACTGTAATAAGTAGTCTCCTTGTTTTGTTTGCTAATATTCAAATTTTGTTATGGATTTTATACAGAGATTTTTTATATTCATAATCACAGTTGTTCTTTTATACTATTTGTTTAATAGAGTAATATTGCCACTGATGATTAAAAGGTTCGTTAATAAAAAACAACGAGAATTTAATAATGTTGAGGAACAAAATTCCGACAACATGCAAGATAATAATGCCAACAGAATAAACAAAGATAAAGCTATCCAAGACGACTTTGGAGATTATACCGACTATGAAGAACTTGACTAATATTAGTAAAATCAAATGTTTTGTGTTTGATTACGACGGCGTACTATCTGATGGGAAAGTTTATATGCTGCCATCGGGTGAAGGATTGCGCAAATCGGATGTGAAAGACGGATATGCTTTACATCATGCAATAAAACAAGGTTACAAAATTGCAGTTATTTCTGGAGGTAGAGGCGAAAACATGCGTAATCGTTTGAAAGAATTAGGGATCCAAGATATTTATCTCGGAGTTTCTTATAAAAAAGATGTGTTTGAAGATTATCTTTTGATGAACGAATTGTCACCGGAAGAAGTTTTATACATGGGCGATGATATTCCCGATTATGAAGTTATGCAAATAGCAGGAATCGCAGCTTGTCCGGCAAATTCATCTCAAGAAATAAAATCTATTTCACATTATATTTCTCCCTGTACCGGCGGAAACGGTTGCGTACGCGATGTTATCGAACAAGTTATGAAATCGCAAGGAAAATGGATGACAGACTCAGCTTTTACTTGGTAATATGTTAGATTTAAAAAATAAAAAGATAATCTTAGGCTCATCTTCTCCGCGACGAAAAGAATTATTGTCGCTGATGGATATTCCTTTTGAATGCCGAGTTGCTGATTATGACGAAAAATTCGATGCTCACGACGTTCCGGAAGATACCGCTCTCGCAATGGCAATAGGTAAAAGCGAAGCGCTAATCAAAAGTTGCGAAGATAATGACATCATAATTACCGCCGATACAATTGTTTCTATCGATGGAATAATTCTTGGAAAACCTTACGATATTAATGATGCAAAATCGATGTTGAAAAAATTAAGCGGTAATCGTCATACTGTTACAACAGGTGTTTGCATTGCTGATAAAAAACATAGAGATTACTTTTTTGCTTGCACAGATGTTTGGATAAAAAATTTAGATGCTGCGGAAATAGATTATTATTTGTCGAAATATTCCCCTTTGGATAAAGCAGGCGCATACGGCATTCAAGAGTGGATTGGCGTTGTGGGAATAGAAAAAATCGACGGCCCGTATTTTAATGTCATGGGACTTCCAACACAAATGTTGTACGAACATCTTTCAAGTTTTATTGAATATGAATCATAAACCATATATAATTGTTTCAAATGATGACGGGATAAATGCTCCGGGCATTCATCATCTTGCAAATATCGCATCAAAATTTGGCGATGTGATGGTCATTGCACCGGAAGTTGAACACTCAGGACAAAGTCATGCCGTTACCGTAAAACGTCCGCTGTTTGCGAAACATGTTAAAACGGAAAATAATATCCAGTACTACTCTTGCGCCGGTACACCTGTCGATTGTTTGAAATTGGGTTTGGGCGTATTCTCAGGTAGAAAACCGGATTTGGTAATATCCGGAATAAATCATGGTTCCAATGCCGGTACCAATGTTTTTTATTCCGGAACAATGGCAATTGCAATTGAAGCAGTTTTCGAAAAAATTCCTTCGATTGGATTTTCATATTGTTCGCATTCTCACGATATTGATTTCACGGAAATTTTGCCATACGTAGAAAAAATAATTGAAATAGCTTTGAAAGATAAGCCCATTCCTGAAGGTTGTTGTTGGAATGTAAATTTCCCGTATCAATATAAAGATGGTATTCAAGGAATAA
>JAJDHA010000086.1 GCA_030265965.1 Odoribacter sp. OttesenSCG-928-L07 | reverse complement strand
TCCACATTTAAAATTTTCTCCAGCATATACGCCACCTGTTGTTTGGCAGCATTACCATTACCGGTAATCATACGTTTCACATTTTTCGGCGGATATTCCGCTATCGGAATATTTTTCGACAATGCAAAACCGATACAGCAACCAAGTACTCTTCCCAATTTAAGCATTGCTTGCGGATCTTTACCATAAACGGGTTGTTCGATAGCGATTTCATCAAAAAGGTAAGTATCATGCAATTCATTAAGAAATTCGTAAATTCTTTTGTTTTTCATTATTTGGTCGGAGATAGATTGCAATTTCAAAATTCCTTTTGTATGCAAAGTATATTTATTTCCGTCTTGTTGCAGAATACTATAACCGAAATTAAGAGAGCCTGTATCTATACCTAAAATTATTCTGTTGAATTTATCTATTTTTGTTTGCATTTGATTTTTATTTATTAAAAGTAGATGGCATTAGCATCAATGCAATATCTTATAAATCATCTCCTTCATTAGTTCTCCTTGCGAACTATTCACATTTGAAACTCCTTTAGATTTCATATCATATTCTTGAAGGATTAAGAATATAGATGATATTTTTTTAGGAGGGAAATTTGCAGCCGCAGTAGTATAATCTTTTACAAAATAAGGATTTACACCTAAGGCAGAAGCAAGATTACCTTTACTTTTATCATTAATGAAGTGAACTTTCATTATTTTGACAAAGTATTGGTAAAGATTAACAATAGCTCCGGGCAACGACATAGCTTTCTCATTTTCACTAAAATAGAAAACAATTTGATACGCTTTATTAACATTTCGCGTACCAATAGCATTTAGCAATTCAAATATGTTGTACTCCTTACTTACACCTACATGTTTTTCAATATGTTCCTCGTTTATTGCAGTTGATTTTGGAACAACAATGGTTAATTTTTCCAACTCATTGACAATTTTTTGAAGGTCAGTTCCCAAATGTTGACTAAGCATTACTGTTGCTTTAGGTGTAATTTTATATCCCATTTTTGCAACCTGATTTTCAATCCAATTAGGAATCTCATTATCATACAATTTAGCCGATTCAAAAATAACCGCCTTACTCTTTAACTTTTTATAAAAAGAAGTTCTGCCATCAAGTTTTTTATATTTATAACATAGAACTAAAATTGTTGACGACAATGGGTTTTCAATATAACTTTCGAGTTCTTCAATTTTTGACAAATCTTGCGCCTCCTTTACAATAAGCACTTGATAAGTTGCCATCATCGGATATTGCTTCGCTTGAGCAATAACATCTTTTGTAGAAACATCCTTTCCGTACAAAATAGAAAGATTAAAATCCTTTTCATCTTCCGAAAGAACATCATTTTCAAATATAGACGCCAAAGAATCAATATAATAAGTTTGTTCTCCCGTGAGAAAATATATTGGATTATATATCTTATTTTTAAGATTGGAAACTAATTCTTCGTATTTCATATAAAAATATTAATGGAAAGCATTATCCGGTCCATGGTCTTCGAAACGTAAATGTTTAACAACGATTCCTTGGTGAATAAGTTGTCGCAGCGCATCAATACCAATATTTATTTGTTGTTCCACATAAGTTTCCGTAACAATTTTATCACTAACTTCTGTTTTAACACCTTCCGAAATCATGGGTTTATCAGTAACTAAAAGTAATGCACCGGTTGGAATAGAATTTTTAAATCCGACAGAAAAAAGCGTTGCAGTCTCCATATCGACAGCAATAACTTTAATTTTCAAAAGATACTCTTTAAAAGCTTCATCATGTTCCCAAACACGGCGGTTGGTAGTATAAACGGTGCCGGTCCAATAATCTCTTCCGGCGTTAATAATTGCCGACGAGATTGCTTTTTGAAGATTAAAAGCCGGCAAACTCGGAACTTCAGGTGGAAAGTAGTCGTTTGAAGTACCCTCACCTCTTATTGCTGCAATAGGTAAGATTAAATCGCCGAGCTTATTTTTTGTTTTTGTGCCGCCTGTTTTTCCAAGAAATAAAACTGCAAGTGGATTAATTGCAGTAAGCAAATCCATTACAGTTGCAGCATTCGGACTGCCCATTCCGAAATTAATAATTGTAATATTATCGGCAGTAGCATTCGGCATTGCTTTATCTAAACCAACAATTGGCACATCATATTTTTCGGCAAAAAGCTCAACATATTTTTGAAAATTTGTCAATAAAATATATTCGCCGAAAGCACTAAGTTTGCATCCCGTATAACGAGGCAACCAATTTTTTACTATATCGTCTTTTGTTTTCATAATAAGAATGCAAATGTACGAATTTTTGATGTAAATTGCAATGTTTTTTGAGTGAGTGACGAGTGACGAGTTTTCCTCTAATTAAATTATCTTTGCAAACAAATAGCAAATCATGTTTAAAGTTATCAACGCATCAGCAGGTTCTGGTAAAACTTACAACTTGGTAAAGGAATATTTAATTCTTTTATTCCAAGACACAGAGAATTACAAACATATATTAGCAATTACTTTTACAAACAAGGCGACAGCTGAAATGAAGGAAAGAATTATTTCTGCACTTGAACATATTGCAAACCCAGCAAAATTTCCTAACAGCAACGTTGTCAATAATATGTTGCCGGAAATATTACAGGAATGTCCTAAAATTAATCCGAACGAAATACAGTTGATTGCGCAAAAATGTTTGACAAAAATTTTGCATAATTACTCAGAATTAGCCGTTTCAACCATTGATAGCTTTTCACACAAAATAATCCGCGCATTTTCTCATGATATGGAATTGGCAGCAGGATTTTCTATCGAGCTGCATTTTGAAAAATTGGTTGATGAAGCTGTTTCAAACCTAATCGCACGCGCAGGAAACGACCAAGTATTAACCGAATTTCTTATCAATTATATTGACCATTTGCATGAAAATAAATCTAACCAAGATTTTGAAAAACCAATAAAGGATATTGGTAAGATTTTGTCCGACGATAAAATTCGCGTCTTACTTGAGAATGACAACTTTATGAATTTAGATATTTTATTTTTCAAAAATATTATTCAAAAGCTGTATGCGGAAATTTATTCTTTAGAAAAAAAAATAAAAGATGTTGCAAACGATACAAACAAAGCCATAAGTGATGCAAATCTTAGTATCAACGATTTTGCGAAAAAATCTACCGGAATTGGAAATTATTTCAACAAGGTATTAAAAGACATTTATAAGGATAATACTAATCCAACTACACTCGCGCCAATTGAAGATTATGATAATGACAATCTATGGGCGACAAAAGATGGTAACAGAGTGGGCGTAATTGGCATTAAACCGATTATTCGCGACAATTTCAACAAGATACAAGAGTTATTAAAAGAGCTTAATGATCATCAAATCATTATGGAAAATATTTACACTTTTGCTCTTTTAAATGAAATTGCAAAAGAAATTGATATCATCAAAACTGAAGAAAACGTACTTCCAATAGCAGAATTTAATACTAAAATCAGCGATATTGTCGCATTATCCGAAGCTCCATATATTTATGAACGAATCGGCGAAAAATATAATTACCTTATGATTGATGAATTTCAAGATACATCAACATTACAATGGCAAAATATTTTACCGCTGATTGACAACTCCTTGGCAAATAATTTCACAAATCTTATTGTTGGCGACGGCAAACAAGCAATCTACATCTGGCGCAACGGTGAAGTCAGACAATTCACTTCCTTACCGAAAATCTATCAATCAATTAGTCCGGAAGACATTACATTAAATCGTGAAAATTCTTTCGCTCGCAATATTCAAAAGATTAATCTTGACAGAAATTTCAGATCAGCAAAAACAATTGTTAATTTTAATAATTCTTTTTTCAAATACTTTTCTGAAAACAATAACTGGATAAAAGATGAAGCATATACAAGCATCTACGATTATGCCATCTTCCAGCAGAAAGCAAATAGCTCAAATACAGGTTACGTGGAAATTGACGTTTTCGAAAGCGAAAAAATAAAGGCAGTAGAGTTTCAAAAGTTTAATATAGAAAAAACGTATCAAATAATTGAAAAAC
>JAJDHA010000085.1 GCA_030265965.1 Odoribacter sp. OttesenSCG-928-L07 | reverse complement strand
TGGAGCTATATCTAAAACAAATACTAATAAAAATAAATTATGAATAAGTATTAATTAAAAATAATGTGATAATGAAAAAAATAATATTGTTAATTTTGCTATTATTTCCAATAATTGCACAAGCACAAAAGAAAGACCCCATTTTCAATAAAAACTGTAATTGGATAGAAGTTCGAACAAATCGGTTTTATCCTGAGGTGTTTGAGTTATCAACTTATAAAATAAGCGGCGATACTACGCTGCTTAATGGCGAAAATTACTCAAAATTGTTTCGAAATGATACGCTTTTTGCAGGATTAAGAGAAACAGAAGATAATAAAATTTATGCTGTTTTCCCAGACTTATATGACCTGTTTACGGATAAAGAATTGCTTATCTATGATTTTGACTGGTATCCGGGGAAAACATTATATTATCAAAAGTTAGATGCAGATGATATTTTTATTCATGCTATTTTAGGAGAAAGCATTGACTCGGTTCAGCTTTTGGATGGTAAGTATTATCAATGTGTGAAAAACAATGAAGGAGAAGCTCAACTAATAAGAGGTATTGGACATATAAAAGGTTTTTTTTATTCAAATTTTTGGCCTCCTCTTGATGGTTCCCTGAATGATTTACTTTGTTTCTATATAGACGATATACTAGTTTATAGTAATCCGAATTTTAATTATTGTGAAACCGTTTCAATAGCTGAAATCGAACAAAATCTAGAAATCAATATTTATCCAAATCCCACAACTGGGGAATTGAAAATAGATGCGTCTAACTCGTTAAGTGCAGGTAATGAAGAATTGATAATTGAAAATATTGAAATTTTTGATATTACAGGAAAAGAAAAAAAGTTTTTTATAAAATCATCTGCGTCGATGTCTAATATAGTTATTGATATATCACATTTGCCTGCTGGTATCTATTATTTAAGATTAAACAAAACAATAACTAAAATAATAAAACTTTGAAAAAAATATTAATATTATTACAGTTTTTAGCTGTACATATAGCTGTATTTTCGCAGTCAAATTATACTTTAACGTTTGACGTATAGTGTACCCCTATCTTAGGACAGGTTTTTGTTTTTTTAATATTTTCTATTAATGATGCAAATATAATCATTATTTTTTCATTTGAAATTTTATGCAACATTTTTGTAAATTGTTACAGGAGTAGCGTAATTTAGAGACTGATGGGGCCTTTTGTTGTTGTAATCTTCAAAGTAGTTACAATTCTTGTCCTGTTTCATAAGCATTCAAATAAATGTTCTCATACTTAACACTTCTCCACAGTCTTTCGATGTAAATGTTATCTGTAGCTCTACCTCTTCCATCCATACTTATTTTGATGTTATTATCTTTTAGAACATTAGTGAAGTCTAAACTAGTGAATTGACTACCTTGATCAGTATTAAAAATCTCTGGGGTTCCGTATAAAGAGATTGTTTCTGATAAAACAGATACACACCAATCCTTGTCCATAGTGTTAGAAATACTCCAATTTAAAACATAACGACTATGGACATCAACAATAGCCATCAAATACATAAAGCCTTGTCGCATCCGAATATACGTAATGTCTGTTTCCCAAACTTGATTTGTTTTATCTATTCTTAATCCACACAATAAATAAGGGTAAATTTTATGTTGAGGATTAGATACTGATGTGTTTTTCTTAGGATATACTACATGTATATTCATCTTGTGCATCAATCGACTAACTCTCTTTTTACCTATAAATGGAAATTTTTCCTTTAAACATACTAATATCTTCCTTATACCATAGTAGGGATATTTAGTGTGAATAGTATCAATTTCTTCCATAATGTCCAAATTTATAGGATTTTCTCCACAAGGTTTGTAATAAAAACCTGAACGGTTAATGCCCAAAATAGCACATTGTCGATTAATTGAAAGCTTTGAATTGTCTTTTTCTATCATCTTTCTACGACCCTCTGTGTCAAAAGCTAGTATAGCTTTTTTTTTAAGAATTCATTTTAAACTTGCAGCTTACCTATCTGTTGATATAGCCTGTCTCTTTCCTGCTCAAGATGTTTTGTGTCATTAGAATCTTCTTCAAAAACGATATGAGCTTTTGACAAGAAGTCTTTCTTCCATTTAATAACTTGATTGCTCTGGAGTTCGTATTTAGCAGCGATCTCTGCAATCGTTTTTTGACCTTGTAAAACTTCTAAAACAACTTTTGTTTTAAAGTCGGAATTAAATTTTCTCTTACTTTTCATACAGCAAATTTATTATTTATTATTTAAATTGCTGTCCTAATTTTGGGGGACATTATATTAAAACGTGGAGTTTATATTTATCGCGTAGAGACAGGGCATTGCCCTGTCTCTACGGGTAAATGGGTAAAGATGTAAATTCAAAAAGGGTTTAATTAAAATAATATTTAACAATTAAAATTTTATTAAAATGAAAAAAAATTAATAATTTTTAATTTAATATTTACCTTTGTGTATTGAAATTTTTAATTAAACCTTTATTATGAAACAATTTTTTACTTTTTTTGTATCTGTACTTTTATTTAGTACGGTAACCTTCGGACAAACAGCTGTTAAACAAGCTTATTTAGACGAAGAAGGAATAGTTCAAGTTAAAGAAATTATTACTAATGAAACTGAAAACTATTCAAAAGAAACCTTTTCGCAACAAGCAGGATTTCCTGTAAAGTTTGCATCAAATTCGACATACAAGCCTTTTAGAGGAGTTGCAATTGCAGATATTGACGGTCAACCCGGAGATGAAATCATTGTATCTACAAACGATTCTGTGTATGTTGTAAAAGGTGACGGTTCTGTTTTGTGGCAAGCAAAATTAAACGGTCTTGCGCAGTACCCACCAACTGTTGGTGATATCAATAATGATGGAAAACCGGAAATTATTGTTGGAAATTCTTATGCAACTCAAAGAGGTGCTATAGATATTTTTGACTATGAAGGAAACCCACTCGAAGGTTTCCCGTATGTCATAACAAGAGGTCCTATTATGTGTGCTCCTACAATTTCAGATATTGATGGAGACGGATATTTGGATATCATATTTGGAACAAGAGGTCATGCCGCATCCGAACTTGATCATTTAGTTAGAGTTCTTAATTATAAAGGAGAAGACGTTGCCGGATTCCCCGCAATTTTGGGAAATACACCGGCTGTTACTCCTTCAATTGCAGATATCAATAATGATGAGAAACCTGAAATTATTATTTCTACAACTGAAGGATGGTATGTTTTTGATAATGAAGGAAACATCTTAGATAATTATCCTGTATTATTCCCCGAACAAGAGTATAGGTTCTCATATCAATCACCAGTGGTTGTTGATTTTGACGGTGAAGGCAATTATAATATCGTTGGAGGAACACATGGCAACACTCCTATTTTTTACGCTATAGACGCATTAAGTGGTGAATTTAGAGACGGATGGCCTTTTTATGTTCCTGATGAATCTTGGACTTATTGTCCGCCAACAGTAGTTTATCTTGAAGATGAAGAAGACTATGCCTTTTTCATTGGTCGTCCATTAGGAGATGAGGTGCCTGCTCCAATGTTGTGGAAATTTGATAAAGACGGAAATGTTGCCGACAATTTTCCAATAGTAAAAACAGGAGGTCTTGAAGGTTTTATTTCTGTTGCCGATATCAATAATGATGGCAAATACGAAATTATTTTTGGTAGTAATCAAGTTGATGCAGAAACTTATGACGGATTTATTTATGCGTATAATATGGATGGAACTCCGGTTGATGGTTATCCAATCCGCCCTCACGGTTTCACATTTATGAACGGAGCAAACTTTGGCGATATTATGGGAGATGGTAATTTATATTTAGTTGCTTTATCTTATGAGCAAACATTTAGTCCTGACGACAAAACCATCCTTAATGTATATCCTTTAAATGTTCCTATGAATGATAAAACCGTTTTGTTTGGATCATATAAAGGAAGCAACAGTAGAGCTGGGTTTGTTAATCCAGTTGGTCCGATAGGTATTAAAAACGAACAATCACATAATGCGCGTATTTATCCAAACCCAGCAAAAGAATATTTTTATATTGATTGTGAAAATATGAAAACCGTAAATGTTTATAATAGTGTAGGTCAATTGGTTGAAAAAAGAAGTGTTAATGATAACACACATCAAATTAACACACAAAATTATACTCCCGGTTTGTATGTTATAGAAATTATTAAAACAGATAATTTAACTGAAAAAGTGAAGATTATTGT
>JAJDHA010000084.1 GCA_030265965.1 Odoribacter sp. OttesenSCG-928-L07 | reverse complement strand
CCATGTCATTGCAGCGGGTTCATTGCTCGGAATGGGAATTCACAGTCAAGTTTCATTTCCGGTAGGGAAAGTTGATTTTATGGATTTACGTCCTCTTTCGTTTAATGAATTTTTACTTTCTTTGAATGAATCCGGTTTGGTAGAAGTTTTAAAGGCAAAAGATTGGAGTGTTATTTCAGTGTTTAAGGAAAAGTTAAAAGAATATCTTCGATATTATCTCTATGTGGGGGGAATGCCTGAAGTGGTGGATGCTTTTGTTCAAACCCGTGACTGGGAATTAGTTCGCAGGATTCAAAACAGAATACTCAACTCTTATGAAGGCGATTTTTCCAAACATGCCCCTTATGAGATTGTTCCCCGTATTCGTATGGTATGGCAAAGTATTCCTTCGCAATTAGCCAAAGAAAACAAAAAATTTGTGTATGGCGTGATAAAAGAAGGTGCGCGTGCCAAAGATTTTGAACTGGCTATTCAATGGTTGGTCGATTGCGGTTTGTTATTGAAATGTTACCGTATTTCAAAACCAAGCCTTCCACTTTCAGCATATCAAGATTTATCTGCATTCAAATTATTCTTGCATGATGTCGGATTGTTGGGAGCAATGTCTGGACTTAACGTGCGAACAATTATTGAAGGCAACGAGATCTTCACCGAATTTAAAGGAGCGCTTACCGAACAATATGTTATGCAGCAATTACGATTGGAAAGCGAACGGTATATAGGTTACTGGACCAATGAGCGAAGCACATCGGAAGTTGATTTCGTCATTCAGGATAAAGGTGAAATTATACCGATTGAAGTGAAATCAGGAGAAAATCTGAGAGCACGCAGTTTTAAACTGTTCTGTGAGAAATATAAATCTACCAAAGCAATACGAACTTCTTTGTCCGATTACCATAAAGAATCTTGGATGACTAATGTGCCACTATATGCAATTTCTATCTAATCGGATCTTCCGGAATCTCCGGTAAGCCTTTGTAATCTTTTAGTTGCTCAAGAATTACTTCGATAGCTTTGTTTAGTTGCGCATCTTCGCCGTGATATGCTTTGTACGGATCTAAATCCATCCAAATATCCGGTTCAACGCCGTGACCTTCAATGATGTATCCAGTGCCGTTGCTGTCATAAGATGTAAACTCCGGCTTTTGCATTGATGTACCGTCAACAAAAGGTAAGGAACCGCGAATGCCAACAATTCCGCCCCAACTTCTTACTCCGATAATAGTTCCGAGATTATGCTTTCTGAAACCATAAGGGAATAAATCACCATCGGAAGCTGAATAATTATCTATCAAAAGCACTTTCGGTCCTAACATCATCTTAGTAGGTGTTTGCGAAGGAACTTGTTGATTTCTACTCATGTTAGCGCGAGTAATTTCTCTCCCCAATCTTTCGAGAATCATTGGAGAAACGTTGCCGCCGCCATTGCCACGATCGTCAATAATCAAAGCTTTCTTATCGAGTTGCGGATAGAAATATTTTGCAAACTCGTTCAGTCCTTCAACGCCCATATCGGGAATGTGAATGTATCCAACCTGACCGTTTGTTGCTTCTTCAACTTTTTTGATATTATCTTGAACCCAAGTATAATAATATAAGTTTGCTTCGTCTGCAATAGGAACAACGATTACATCACGTTTGCCGCTTTCGCTTGCAGATTTGGAAATTGATAAGATAATTTCTTTGCCGGCAGTATTTATCAAAGATTCATAAATGTCGTTCATATCTTTAGTTGACTTTCCGTTTACTGCAACAATAAAATCGCCTTCGTTAATATTCATTCCAACTTCTGTTAGAGGAGAGCGGACATCTTTTCTAAAGTTTTCACCTTTTAATATCTTGTCAATCTTGTAGTAACCACTTTTATCGCGTTCGAGTTTAGCGCCAAGAAGTCCCATATTTATTCTTTCCGGTTTAAATTTATCGCCGCCGTTAATATAGGCGTGACCAACATTAAGTTCGCCGATAAGTTCACCAATGAGATAATTCAAATCATCTTTGCAATTTACATACGGTAGTAATTCCGCATATTTGTCGCGCATCTTTGGCCAATCAACGCCGTGCATATTTTCAACATAGAAGAAATCGCGCATTTGACGCCAAGCTTCAAAATAAATTTGCGACCACTCTTCCTTATTGTCAACAACAACTTTCATATTGGAAAGATCGACTGCTTTATCTAATTTCACGTTTCCCTTCGGCAGATCAACAACATAATGTTTTCCACCACTGGAAATCAATGCTTTCTTATTATCAGCAGAAACGTTCAGTCTCATATTCTTTCCTAATTCAACATCGTTATCAGATGATTTATTAGACAATTTAAACATTCTAAGTGTGCTTCCTGTTCTATCATCCCACTTCGTGTAATACAAATTGCCGTCAACACAAGCGTAAACTCCGTAATATCCGGCGCTAAAAGGAAGAGCAATAATTCTGTCGTTTATTCCATCAATATCAATTTTTACATTAACATTCTGAGCAGTTTCCTTTTTATCATCACCTTTTGAAGCAGATTTTTTGTCGGGACTTTCTTCTTGTTTTATCTTTACCTCATCATTTTCATATCCTAACGGATTTGGAGTATCTTTAGCGAGAGTCACAAAATAAACTCTTCCCATTTTGTCATAGATATGATTCCATTCAGTGCTGCTGTAAGTCGGATTAAAATCTCTATCAGATGTGAAGAAAAGATATTTTCCATCGTTGCTAAATAACGGACTGTAAGATGAATACCATTTATTTGTAACAGGATAAGATTCTTTTTTGTCGAGAGAATAAAGTTGTACCGTACTCATATCGTTAGCTTCTTCATGACTATATGCAATCCACTTACTGTCGGGCGACCAGTCGTAAGATCTTATTTCCCAGTATGGATTGCGAGTAATTTCAGTAACTTTTTTAGTATCGACATCAACATATTTGAGACGCATCATTTTGTCGCTATAAAGAATTTTTTTGCTGTCGGGCGACCATTGCAAGTTAAATATGTAAGTTCCTGTGTTATCAGTTAATTTAACAGGCTCTTTTAGTCCATCTTGCTCTTGGATATAAATTTCAAATTCGCCGTTCATGTCGGAGATGTATGCTATATATTTTCCATCAGGCGACCACGAAGCGTTTCTATCGTGAGCGTTTGAGCTTTCAGTAATATTTCTGGTAATTCCGGACTTAGCAGGAACGGTATAAACATCGCCACGACCAACAATTACGAGTCTGCTGCCATCGGGAGAAATATCTATTGAGCCGATATTTTTCGAAGCATCTTTCATTTTATTTCTTCCGGTTGCAAAATCCTCGTTGATTGTAATATTCATTTTGGTAAGTTTCTCGGTATTAGGGTCGAGAGTATAAAGATAACCTCCATTTTCGAAGATCATTTCTTTATTTCCTGCGGAAGGAAACTTAACATCGTAGTTATCGAACTTAGTAACTTTGTGCGTTGATTTTGTTTTAACATTATAGCAGAAAATATTCATAACTCTATCTCTATCAGAGCAGAAGAAGATTTTATCACCGTACCACATTGGGAAAATATCTTGAGCAACATTATTAGTGATATTTGTTGTTTCACCCGATTCGATATCGAAGATCCAAACATCATCAGCCATGCCGCCTTTGTAATATTTCCAAGTTCTAAATTCGCGCATTACCCTGTTGATAGCCATTTGTTTTCCATCGGGAGAATAAGAGCACCAACTTCCTGTATTAAGCGGAAGTTCTGCTGATAGTCCACCTTCAACATTCACACTAAAAAGTTGCCCTGTAAAAGAGTTGAAAGTCTGTTTTCTAGAACGATAAAGAACATTCTTTCCATCTGGAGTCCAGCTCATAACAATATTATTCGGACCCATTCTATCGGAGATATCATCGCGAGAGAGCGTTGCCGTGTAAGTCAAACGTTTCGGTTCGCCACCTTTTGCGGGCATAACATAAACCTCAGTATTACCGTCGTATTGACCGGTGAAAGCTATTTGAGAGCCGTTGGGGGAGAAGCGAGCAAACATTTCAAAACCTTGAGGGTCGTTTGTAAGCTTACGAGCCACGCCGCCGGATTTATTAACAGTGTAAAGATCACCTGCATAAGTAAAAACCACTTGGTTGTCGTGGATAGTAGGAAATCTTAATAATCTTGTTTCTTGAGAAAACATTGGCAAAATTAACAATGTCAATAATAATGATAGGAAAGATTTTTTCATATAAATATAATTTTAATTTTTAGATTGCTTCGTCGCTTCGCTCCTCACAATGACGGAGGTGAATATGTAGAGACGTGGCGCGCCACGTCTCTACATTGTAATCTTGTAACTTCGT
>JAJDHA010000083.1 GCA_030265965.1 Odoribacter sp. OttesenSCG-928-L07 | reverse complement strand
ACTACAATACATTCTTGAAGAGCTTAGCAAAATCAATCATGTGCGAGCAATTCGCATTGCCACACGCGTTCCTGTAGTTTTACCAATGGCTATTAACGACGAATTACTCGAACTGATAAAAACTTCTGCTAACAAACATACTATTGGAACCGACAAATATGTATATTTCATGACTCATATCAATCATTATCATGAAATTACCGAAGATTTGGCAAATGTCATTAAGAAAATTAACAAGCATGGTTTTACTGTCAGAAATCAGACTGTTCTTTTAAACCATGTTAATGATTATTACAAAACTTTGGCAGAAACATTTCGTAGAATGTTTTGGATTGGCGTTCATCCTTATTATCTTTTGCAATGTCACAAAGAGAAGGGAATCGTACATTTTATTACACCGATTCAAAACGGGAAGATTTATATGAAGAACTTTCAAGGATGGCTGTCGGGAATTACTGTTCCGCGTTATGCGGCAAATATTGAAGGCGGCGGCGGAAAAGTTTTGTTAATGCCAACAGGACACGATACCATGCATCTTGGAATCGGTGGTTCTATTGAAAAAAACATTGCAGATTCGTACGCGATGGTTCGTACTTGGGATGGGAAAAAGATTCCTCATTACGAAGAACTCGGACGAAGCACACAAAAAGAATTTGACGATGCTAATGAATTAATGAGTAAATTTATCGGCAGGAAAAATGTATTCTTTCCAAAATTGATAATTCTTGATGATAATGAAAATTATCTTTACACAACTAATAGATATAAATTACCTCGAATAGAAAAGTACAAGAAAAACGAGTTGCTTGAATATGATTTATTTGATTACAAAACCGAGATGCCTTTAACAAATCCGGCAGAAATAGTTTCGAAGTTGGATAAACTTTTCGAGAAATCGAGATTCGCTTAAACTTTTTTTATACCAAACGAAAAAACACTTCCTTTTCCTTTTTCGCTTTCTATTTCCAATACTGAACCGTGTTTCTCTAAGAGTTCTTTACAAACAATTAGCCCAAGTCCAGATCCTTGTTCTCCAGCAGTTCCAGATTTTGACTGTTGATAATCAATACGGAAAATATCATTGATTTGTTCCTTATTCATGCCGATTCCTGTATCTTTGATGCTAACGCAATAATAATTATCATCGGCAGGAGTGATTTCAAGAGAAACTTCACCACCTTTTTCTGTGAATTTAATAGCGTTGGCTAGCAGATTTCTGATGACAGTTGACAGCATATTACGATCACCATTAACATATACAGTATCTGGCATTTGAAGTGTAAGTTGAATATTTTTATTTTTGATTACATTCCTCATCAATTTTGTTTCCGATTTCACAACATCCGTTAAGTCAAATGTAGTTGGATTAAACGGCATACGTCCAGTTTGTACTTGTGCCCAATTCAACAGGCTATTAACCAAATCCAGCTCACCTTCTGCAGATTTCAGTAATTCATTGTGGTATTTTTTTATTACATCCTTACTCCATTCATCTTCATGTTCTACAAGTGCAAACAATGCATTGCGTTGGGCAATAGCAGGATTTCTCAAATCGTGAGAGATGATGCTGAAAAATTTGTCTTTTGTAGCGTTAATTTCTTTTAACTCTCTGTTTCTATTTCTGCTAAGTCTGATAATAATAAAAAGTAAAACAACAATCAGTATAGATACTCCAAATGCTATGATAAAAACATAACTTCTTGTTCTTTGTCGATTTATTTCAATTTGTTGTTTTTCGATTTGAAGTTCTTTAGCTGCTGTTTCATATTTTACCTCCATTTCTTGTAAAACATAATGCATTTTATAGCTCGATTGTTTCAGCATAATCGAATAAAACTGATTATGACTCTGGATTGTTTTTCTTGAATCTCCAAGATGTGAGTATAACGCTACAAGATGATCGTAAACCTGCAATAACAGCGTATAATTATTTGGGTCTGCTGTATTTAATATTTCTTGAGCATAATTCAATCCTCCCTGATAATCTTTTTCAACCCTACTCCATCTTATCAAAGAGATGTTTAGGTTATTATTATGCAGCTGCATTTTCTTATTTGAAAGAAGTTCTCCGGCTTCATCCAAATATTTTTTTGCTATAATTTGATATTTTTCAACAATCGGATCCGACCAACGATTTAGGTGTATGTAGTAATCGCCCAAACTAATTAAACATTTGATAATATTGACAGTATCCGACTGCTCGCGTGACAATTCAAGCGATTGTTCATGCAGTGGTAATGCCTCATCAGCTTTTTCGAGAACTGTGTAAAACTCTGCCATTGCAGACTTAGTTTCTATAAGTTCCTTATGCAAATTATTTTGCTCTGCAATTTCGTAAGCCTTCAACATAAATTCTTCAGCCAGATCATCATTATACATCATGTAATGTATTTTCCCAATGCACAATAAAGCAGCCGCTTCAGTTTCTTTTAATCCATGTTGTTCGCTTATTGTTAATGCTTTAAATGCGTCTTCCGTCGATTTTTCGAAAATTGACATATTCCCAAATAAGATTCCTCTAAGGATATACATTTTTGCACAAGTTAGAAAATCTGTAGAATCAGTAATTTCCAATCCTTCGTTGATGATAATCATCGCTGAATCGTTTTTCGCTGCTATATAATACTCAATTGCTTTTGAATAATAATCTATTCCTGTATCTTTTGCTACAACATTTTGTAAAAAAAACACAAAGAAGAAAACTGTTATTACAAATTTAATTTTCATTATATATCACATTTACATTAAATCTTCAAATCCAATTCTATCTCAAGCTAATAATATCATATTTTAAAGCATAAAGCGTCAACTCCATAGTGCTGTTAATTCCCAATTTTTTGAAAATATTGTTTTTATGTACTTCTACAGTACGCGGGCTAATACGTAGTCGCTCTGCAATTTCTTTACTTAATAGGCCATCCTTACAAAGAGCAATAATATCCTTTTCGCGATTTGTAAAGGGATATAATATATTTTCTGTTCTCTTTTTAGCGACATAAACATTATAAATAACTGAGGCAATATCTCTTCCAAAATACTCAAAGCCGTTCATTATGCTTTCAATTGCTTCGAGAAGATCGTCGGAAGTGCTTTGATTTTTGCTAATAAAACCGTGAATACCGATATCAAGTAGAGGATGTACTATATCCAAAGTATTTTCGGAGGAAATAGCCAAAATTTTTATCTCTGGATAATCTTTTCGCAACTGTCGCGCCACTTCAATACCTGAAATATCAGGCAAAAGAATATCCAAAATAATAAGATCAGGCTGACAGGTTTCTAATAATGTGAATAATGATTTCGCGTCTTCCGCCTCGCCAATAATAGATATTTCCAATTTATCGCTACTTAAAGCTGATGTTAATCCAAGCCGAAACAAGGCGTGGTCTTCTACTATAATTAATTTTATCATCTCATTTTTTTATTTATAGCTGCACAAAGATATGGTTTTCTTTTGTTTTTTTAATGTTTTTTTGATATTTTTTTTCTATTGCTATGAATTCCCTACGGGAATTGTGGTTTTGGAAATAAAAATATTTGAGATATTCTTTTGATTACGTATTATTTTTTTAAGTAAAATTACTTAGAAAATCACAAAGAATTACCGATTGCAAGCCCCTCCTCCATTTTCTACCTTTGCTTGTTGAAATCTAAATACATAGAAATATTAATCCTAAAATAAAAAAATTATGAAAAGAAAATTTACAAAAACAGTTTGCATAACCCTGCTAATGGCGTTGTGCGTTGGTAGTTTAACGGCGCAAAGTTCTTGCGACGATTATTTCGTGGACAAGGGTAGAGAAGGCATAGCTACTTTCCCTACAGCTTTAACAAGGTATAGCTACACGCAACAAATATTTGATGCAAGCGAATTGTCATTTGCTGAAATGGAAGGAGTAATTTCGGCGGTATCGTTTCAATATACTTACTCCCAAGTATGCGTTAGAGATAGTATCAAGCTCTATCTGGCTAATACAACAAAATCAACTTTTTCATCAGCAGAAGATTGGATTCCGCTTAACGAACTGGAATTGGTGTATTCAGGTAGTTTAACTTTCGAAAATACAGGACAATATAGCTGGATAACGGTACAACTTTCTAAAAAGTTTATTTATACGGGGGATAATCTGGCGATTGTGATGCTTGACAACCAAGGAGATTATTGCACCATAGAAAGCGGCTACACCACTTTTTATGGGCACACTGTATCGGATTATAAAACGATAAGGTACCATAATTATTATAATCGGATAAATCCGGCATCTCCGCCTTCTGCAGTAAATATAGAGAACAAGCGTAATAATGTAAAATTTGAATTTTGCGAT
>JAJDHA010000082.1 GCA_030265965.1 Odoribacter sp. OttesenSCG-928-L07 | reverse complement strand
GTTGTTTGTTCAATCTTTAAGCTCTGATAATCATATTTGTCAAGGATGTCCAAACCATAAGTAAAATCAGAAATTACTTGCAACAATCCTATTGCTTCGTTTGTTGATAATTCCTTATTTTGAATAACGTTTGATAAAATTCTAACAGTTTTCTTTAAATCGTTTAGCTGTTCAAATTTTACATTCTGACTTATTGCATAACCTTTAATAAGATATTCTTTCAAGATTTTATTTGCCCAGATACGAAATTGTGTACCTCGTTGAGATTTCACACGGTAACCTACTGAAATAATTACGTCGAGGTTGTAGAAAGAAATTTTTCTTGCGACTTCTCTGTTGCCTTCATATTGAACTGTCAAGTTTTCCTTGACAGTTAATTCTTCTATCAACTCTTTCTCCTTATAAATATTTTTAATATGTAAACTCACATTTTGTTTAGTTGTATCAAACAGTTCAATCATTTGTGCTTGAGACAACCACACAGTTTCATCTTCCAATCTTACATCAAGATTAGTATCTCCATCCGGAGTTTGATAGATAATTATTTCTCCTTTGTTCATAAACGTTGTAATATATTAATAAATAATTTGAATGCAAAGGTACTTTTTTCTTATTAACATTCGTGTTCATTCGTGCAAATTCTTGGACAATTTTTACCCACCGCCACGTTTTGGCGTAGGCTATAAATAATTTTGCATTATTAATGAAAAACGATAAACAATGGAAAACAATTTTTCAAAACTAACAAATTTAGATTCTATAAAGGAATTTTGTAATGCTAATCTTTTGGACATTGCATTAAGGAATTTGAACACGGTTAATCATAATGTTAAGGTTAGGTTTATTAATTTGACAGCAGGTCATTATGCAACATTTGGTTATACCGGACTTGGACGTTTTTTCTTTTGTGATGATTGTATGTACATTATTTCAAATGACAAAAAGTATGAATCAGAGCATAATCCTGATATATTGGAGTTTAGCGAAGATCTTGTGTTTTTAAACCGTCCGGGAATATACATTGTCCGTGTTATCTTTGCCGGTGTATTTACAGGGTTTTATGATGATAATAATGAGCGAATTTTCACAGGAGACGTTGTTAGAGCAAATATTTTGGTTGATCCCGAATTTCCATCGAACGGAGGTAGAAACAGAGCGAGAGGAATTAATAGTGAAGCTGTTGGAAGTTTTTGTGAAGCAGGGATAGATGAAATGTCGGGAAAATATTCTATTATCCTTGATAATCATTATGCTCCTCTATCCTGGGCAACGAAATTAAAAATTGTTGGAAGTTTGTTTTATGATTTACAAAGTGGACAAACCGAAGTGGATATTCGCGGTTTATGTAACAGCTTAGCACAATCAAGAGCAGACAGAAAAGAACTATTAAAACTTGCAAAAAAATCTCCATATTTTCCTCCAGTGACCTGGCAAGAAAGTGTGCTTGAAATTTTGCTTGGGAATAATGTGATTGACGAAGAAGATGATGAGTGTTGAAACCGATTTATTCAAAACAGTAGAATGTTTCAATTTTTCGAACCGGTCAAAAATTTTGACCGGTTCATCTTTCTCCTCTCTCGTTAACTTAATAACATACCCCTCAAGAAATTTGTCAGGATTGTTTTTTACTGCTTGATTAATGTGTTTTGTTTCAATGCCATATAATTCGCCAACCTCCGCCACGTTTTGGCGCATCATAAGTTTATCTTTGCAAAAAATATATTTTTATGCGTGATATAAATAGAATCCGATTAATTTCTGAAAGACTTGAAAAGATTTGGATGAAAAATCCTGACTTCAGGCTTACACAACTCATCATTGTAATTGGTGCGCCATCAATTACAAATCCTGAATTGTTTTATTTAGAAGATGATATTTTTCTTCAAAGACTTGAAAATTTTGAAACTAAATGTAATGAAGACAAGGTCCATTCTTCTACTGAAAGTAAAAAACATAATGATAAATATGAGTGAATTGGAACGCAGAACATCAAGTAATATATCTGAGTTACTAAATTCTTACTTAGACTTAGAAAGTATTAAAACGTGTCCATTCGTGGATATTTCTTTCTCCTCCGCCACGTTTTGGCGCAGGTTGTCAGTAATTTTGCAGAAGAAAAGCAGTTTGTGATATTGAAAAATAATTTATATTTGCAAAGTAATTTTAGAAAAAATTAATAATGAATAACGAATCTGAAGACAATTTACAAAGACTATTTCTTCAATTATCTAAAATAATTGAAGAATATCCAGAAACGGAAGATATGAAGATGAATATATTTAGAATATTGCATAAAGAACATGACGAGAGAAGATTACATTCTAGATTTATTTCATACTTATTATCACCTAATAATAGCCACAATAATAAACAATTTTTAGAATTATTTTTTAAAAATTTTCATATAGATATGTCTCCTGATTTTGTTGAAGTTTATCCGACGGAGAGTGAAAAAAGCGAGTATCGTAATATTGATATATTAATAATAGATAAAGTTAATAATAAGGCTGTTATTATTGAAAATAAAATATATGCTTCAGACAGTAATAAAAATGATGCTACTGGTGATGAACCAAAAGGACAAATTGCTAGATATTATAAAAGAATAGAGAATGAAGGAATTAATGATATTGTTGTGCTATATCTAAAACCATTTAAGGCCAGTCCATCTAAGGGAAGTTATTTCGATAAAGAAGGTACGATAATTGAAAAGGTTAAAAAGAAAACAAAGCTAATTGATTATGTTGAAGACATCACAAAATGGTTAAGACAATGTGTTGACGTTTGCAGTGATACTATTTTAGAAAGATATATTAAACAGTATTTAGAAATAATAACAAAGATGACAGGAGATATTAAAGAACGTATAAGGATTAAGAATTTGATCGGAGCGAGTGATGAAAACATTAAAGCTACAAAACTTCTTATTAGTAATTGGAATCATGTAAAATGGCATACAGTTCATGAATTTTGGACAAAATTACAAAAAGAACTAAAAGAAAAATATATAAATGTACAACTATACCCAGACGAATATATCAATGAGGATGGAACAGAGTTTAATAAAACCATAAAAAATATTACATATTATAATAAAGACATAAATCATGGCATTTTGTTTGAAATAAAAAAAAACACAATAGGATATATTTCTGGCAAAGGGGAGCTTTCTTGGGGTATTGAAAATTCTCAAAAAAAATGGACAAATTTCTCAGATAAAAAATTAAAGAATATTTGTTTCTCAAAGTTTTCTAACGATAATACTTTTAGTTTGATAAATTCGGATAATATTGAGGGAGCTGTTAAATCAATTATTGACGAAATAGAAGATGCAAAAAAAGATGGGTTCAAAGATTTAAATACGGTAGATTAAAAAAATTGTTTTTCACAACCGCTACCATTTTATGCATGCACTTGCTCTTTTTGCAAAATAAAATAGTCAAACCTGTAGTATATAAAAAGAAGCAGAAAGTTTTTAGTTAGAAAAAGATTGTAATTTTATCTTACGCAGTAGTTTGGCGTATCTAGTAACTAATTTTGCATCAATTATTAACAATTAAATATTTTACAAATGAAAAATGATGAAAAAATAGTTACTATTGATGAAATGTTTTCCGGAACAGCGCAGCTTGATGAAAATGATGCCTATCTCAAACAATATATCCTAAGACCGGATTTGTTCGAAAAGCTTATGTCAAAAGCAAAACATCGTTGGGAAAATGGCGGAAAAGAAATTCATGATAAATTGATTGGTGATCCAAATTTTGCTGAAACAGAGGAATACAGAAATTATTTTAAAAAATGGGGAATCCCAATTCCTTAGTATAATAAGAACCTATGGACTTTTGTCCATTAGTTATTTAGTTTACATAATATTAGATTTAATAATTAAAACTATCCTCATACTTTTTGAAAAACTCATAATAAATACGCATATTTTCAAGTTGATGCCATTTGTTGACTGTAACTGGAATAGTATCAAGATTGTATATTTTCGCATCTTTGAGAGCAAGCATAAACGGAGAATGGGTTGCAATTATAAATTGACAATTTTTGTAGCGTACGGAATCTTCTATTAGGGTTTTGAATTCAAGTTGGAACTGCGGTGACAGGGAATTTTCAGGCTCGTCAAGCAGATAAAGAGCATCTTCTTCTATCTGTTTGTCAAAAAACATCAAAGCATTTTCGCCATTTGAATATTGGCGTTGCAATTCACCAACTCGACGTTTGATAAATTGTCGCACTGTGAGTTGTCTCGCCTGACAAAAAAGATCTAATTTTTCAGTTGCCTCTTCTGCTTCTTTGCTATTTTCAAAATTAATATGTCTAACCGAATGTATTCCATTCTTTACTTGCGTAGCGTATTCTCGTGCATTGGATTTAA
>JAJDHA010000080.1 GCA_030265965.1 Odoribacter sp. OttesenSCG-928-L07 | reverse complement strand
GATGTGTTTTACCTGTAATTCCGGGTCCGCCAATTTCATTTTGCGGTTTGCTGATGTTACAGTTAAGCAGCAAACATCCCTTTTCATCAGAATACATGTGGCTCCTTGTCGCAATAGTTGTAATTGTAACAGTTATCGACAATGTTGTTCCGGTTTGGAGTACAAAAAAATTCGGAGGAAGTAAATGGGGAACTTGGGGGTCTGCAATCGGATTAATAATTGGATTCTTCTTTGCTCCATGGGGAATTATTATCGGTCCGTTTGTCGGTGCTGTAGTTGGTGAATTAATAAGTGGAAAAGATTCTTCTATAGCTTTCAAATCCGGATTTGCTTCATTGATAGGATTTGTTTTCGGAACAGGAATAAAACTTGCAACTTCAGGTTGGATAACTTATGAGTTTTTTAAAGCATTATTATAATTTTACGAAATATGAGCAAGAAAATTGTGGCTTTCGCCGGTAGTAATAGCTCAAAATCAATTAATAAAAAATTGGTGAGATTTGTTCTTGAATTTTTTAAAGATTACGAACAAAGTTTATTAGATTTGAATGATTATGAGACTGTTTTATATTCTGAAGATAGAGAAAAAAACGATGGTTTTCCTGAAAAGGTATATTCTTTTAGAAAACAATTTGAAGATGCGGATATTATAATTTGTTCTCTTGCAGAACATAATCGGTCGTATTCAGTAGCTTTTAAAAATATTTATGATTGGAGTTCAAGAATAGATCCTAATGTGTTTTTAAATAAACCGATGTTTCTAATGAGTACTTCTCCCGGCCCAAAAGGCGGCGCAGCTGTTATGAATACAGCAATAACATATCTTCCACAAGGTAAGGCAAATATTATTGAAACATTTTCTCTTCCGAGTTTTAATAAAAATTTTGATGAAGAAAAAGGTATTATTGATCCGGAATTGTTGAAGGTTTTAGAAGATAAAATCAACACATTTAAGAAAAAAATTATTAATCTATGAAGAAAAAGCGTTGGGTGCTTATTGCTATTATTGCTGTTTTTGTTGCAGTAATCATAGCTGTGCCTTATTTTAAAAGGTATTTTGTTGGTAAAGATATCAAAGAAGCTCCATCTCAAGCGGTAAGTACATCGCCGTCGCAAAGAAGTTTAAATGTTAATGCTGAGATTATTAAATATCAAGCAATGACTGACAAAACAGTTACTACCGGAAATATTTTGCCGTCGGAACAAGTTGATTTAGCTTTTGAAAGCTCTGGGAAAATAACAGATATCTTTTTTAATGAAGGTGAGTTTATTAAAAAGGGAACTCTTTTGGCCAAAATTAATGATAAACCATTACTTGCTCAATTGCAAAAACTTGAAACTCAATTGCCATTAGCACAAGATAGAGTATATCGTCAGGAAACTCTTTTGGCAAAGAATGCAGTTAGTCAAGAAGCTTATGAATACGTTGTTACAGAATTGGAAAAACTCAAGGCAGATATTGAATTGGTGAAAGCCAATATTGAGCAAACTGCTTTGTATGCTCCGTTTGACGGAATAATTGGCTTGAGAGAAGTCAGCGAAGGTGCTTATGTTTCTCCGACTACTAACATTGCGCGACTTACAAATATTTCTACATTAAAAATAGATTTTGCGGTTCCTGAAAGTTACGCCAATGAAGTTAAAAAAGGTACAAAAATTAAATTCAAATTAGAAGATAACTCAGGCATTATCCGCGATTATGACGCTGAAGTTTACGCCGTTGAATCAAAAATAGATATGGCTACGCGAACCTTACAAGTTAGGGCGTTGTACGACAATCCGGCAATGAAACTTATTCCCGGAAGATATACATCAGTCGAAATAACTCGAAACGAAATCCCAAATGCTCTATCTGTTCCGAGCGAAGCGATTATTCCTGAAATGGGAAGAAATTTAGTTTATTTGTATAAAGATGGAATAGCGCAACCTGCTGAAATTGTTACAGGTATTAGAACAGAATCGCGTGTTCAAGCTTTGAACGGGATTTCTGTTGGAGATACATTGATAATTTCCGGAGTTATGCAACTTAGAACCGGCACTAAGGTAATTATTAATAACTTATTCTAACTGAGTAATTATGAATATTTCAGAACTTAGTATTAAACGTCCGGTTCTTGCAACTGTTTTTATGCTTATAATTATCCTCTTTGGATTTATAAGCTATAATTTTCTTGGTGTAAGAGAATATCCAAGCGTTGATAATCCTATCATAACGGTTTCAACAAATTATACCGGTGCCAATGCCGAAGTCATCCTCAATCAAATAACTGAACCTTTAGAACAAAATATTAACGGTATTTCTGGAATTCGCTCACTGTCAAGTACAAGCAGTCAAGGGAGAAGTCGAATTACCATAGAGTTTGAGTTAAGCGTTGATTTGGAAACAGCTGCTAATGATGTGCGCGACAAGGTTTCTATAGCTCAAAGATATTTACCTCGCGACTGCGATCCTCCAACTGTTTCAAAAGCTGATGCAGATGCAACTCCAATCATTCAAGTCAGTGTGCAAAGCTTTACTCGCCCATTAATGGAAGTTAGCGAAATTGCAGATCTTACCATCAAAGAAAGACTTCAAACAATTCCTAATGTTAGTGGTGTGGAGATTTGGGGAGAAAAAAGATATTCGATGCGACTATGGCTCGACCCTGTTAAAATGGCAGGTTATGCAGTAACGCCAATGGATGTAAAAAACGCTATTGACAAAGAAAACGTCGAATTGCCTTCCGGAAGTATCGAAGGAAATACCATCGAGTTATCAATTAGAACAATGGGATTGATGCAAACAGCGCATGAGTTTAATAATCTTATTATTAAGCAAAATGGCGACCATATTGTTCGTTTTAGTGATATCGGTTATGCCGAACTTGCGCCGGAAGACATGCGGAGCGCGTTAAGAAAAAATGGTGTGCCAATGGTTATGGCGGTAATTATTCCGCAGCCCGGCGTTAATCATATCGAAATCGCTGATGAAGTCTATAAACGCATTGAGCAACTGAAAAAAGATATACCGGAAGACGTATTGGTTGATGTTCAATATGATAATACTCGGTTTATTCGAGCTTCTATCGCTGAAGTTATGGAAACTTTGGTTATAGCCTTTATTCTGGTTGTTTTTATTATCTTCTTTTTCCTTCGCGATGTGCGCGTAACCCTGATCCCTGTTGTAGTTATCCCAATATCACTCATAGGAGCATTCTTTGTGATGTACATTGCTGGATTTTCAATAAATGTTCTCACTTTGTTGGCAATTGTACTTTCGGTTGGACTTGTTGTTGATGATGCAATTGTTGTTGTTGAGAATATTTATGTTAGAATTGAGCGAGGAATGCCACCAAAAGAAGCAGGCATTGAAGGTTCAAAAGAAATATTTTTTGCTGTAGTTTCAACAACAATTACACTTGTTGCGGTATTCTTGCCGATTGTTTTTATGCAAGGAATGACAGGGCGTTTGTTTAAAGAATTTAGTATTGTAATTGCGGGAGCAGTAACTATATCTTCTATTGCTGCGTTATCCTTTGCGCCTATGTTGGCAACAAAAATGCTTAAACGTCGCGAAAATAAGAATTGGCTTTATAGGAAAACAGAACCAATGTTTGTGGGATTAACTAATTTCTACGAGAAAACATTGAAATCTTTCCTTAAATTCAAATGGGTAACTATTCCTATTATTGCAGTCTTCGCATTTCTTATCTTTTATCTTTGGGATAAAATTCCGTCGGAATTAGCGCCGCTGGAAGATAGATCAAGTATTTCAGTTCGTGTTAGCGGACAAGAAGGAATTACTTTTGAATATCTTAGAGATTACGCGGATCAAATAGCAATTATTGCTGATACTGTTGCTTACGAAAGTGATGCTATTATCTCAAGGACATGGACAGGCGGCGGATTTATTAATGTTCTTTTACCGGATATTGATGAAAGAGAAAGAAGTCAGATGGAAATTGCCGAATCACTTACTGCTGCTATAGCGCCGCAAACACAAGCGCGAGCCTTTGTTCAACAACAATCGACTTTTGGCGGCAGAAGAGGAGGAATGCCGGTTAGATATGTTCTGCAATCAACTTCTCTTGATAAACTGCAAGAGTTTGTTCCTTTGTTTATGAGTGAAGTTAATCAAAGTGAAGTGTTTAGAATGTCTGATGTGGATTTGAAATTCAGTAAACCGGAAACACGAATAGATGTTAACAGAGATAAAGCAACATTATTAGGAGTTAGTACATTAAACATAGCGCAAACATTACAATATGCACTTAGCGGACAAAGGATGGGATATTTCTACATGAAAGGTAAACAATATCAAATTTTAGCGGAAATTAATAGACAACAAAGGAATACACCTTTAGATCTTCGCTCTTTGTATGTTAGAAATAACATGGGATATATGATTTCCCTCGATAATTTGGTGTCATTTAGAGAAGACGTTGCACCACCGCAATTATATCGATATAATAGATTTGTTTCTGCAACAGTTTCTTCAGGACTTGCTCCTGGCTACACCTTAGGCGATGGACTTGACGAAATGGATAGAATTGCAGCTAAAGTCCTTGATGATAGTTTTAGAACTGCTCTTAGCGGTGAATCGAAAGAATTTAGGGAAAGTTCTTCAAGTTTAATGTTTGCTTTAGTTCTGGCTTTAGTATTGATATTCCTTGTTTTAGCTGCGCAATTTGAGAGTTTT
>JAJDHA010000081.1 GCA_030265965.1 Odoribacter sp. OttesenSCG-928-L07 | reverse complement strand
TCGGAAAGATTTATCGACGCCAAACTTGCTCAGGGTAAAATTACCGGCGCAAATATCTCCGTGAAAATTGACGATGAGTTTATGAACTGCGTAAAAGAAGGCAAAGAATATATCCAACAATTTCCTATTGATTCCGACAACCCAAGTTTTTCAAAATCTATAAATGCAACTGAACTTTGGAATAAAATCATACATAATGCATGGGCTTCGGCAGAACCGGGAGTTCTTTTTTGGGATACAATAAAACGCGAATCAGTTCCTGATTGCTACAAAGATTATGGTTTTGATACAGTTTCAACAAATCCTTGCGGAGAAATTCCGTTATGTCCTTATGATAGTTGCAGACTTATTGCTTTAAACCTTTACAGCTATGTTGACAACCCATTTACAAAAAATGCTGCTTTCAACATAGAAAAATTTAAAAAACATGTACACCTGACTCAGAGAATTATGGATGACATTGTTGATTTAGAAATTGAGAAAGTTGATACTATCTTAAAAAAGATTGATAATGATCCGGAAGCTGAGGAAACTAAACGAATTGAAAAAAATCTTTGGTTAAAAATAAAAGATAAAAGTATTAAAGGAAGACGTATGGGTATCGGTATCACTGCTGAAGGTGATATGCTTGCAGCTTTGGGACTTCGTTACGGCTCTGATGTTGGAATTGAGTTTGCAACAGAAATTCAAAAAATTGTTGCTTGTGAATCTTACAGGGCTTCTGTTGATCTTGCGGAAGAAAGAGGCGCATTCCCAATTTTTAACTATCAACTCGAGAAAAACAATCCGCTCATTCAACGTATCGGCAACGAACATCCTGAAATCATTGATAAAATGGCAAAAGCAGGAAGAAGAAATATCGCTCTTCTCACTATTGCTCCCACAGGAAGCGTAAGTATTTGTACACAAACAACCTCAGGAATTGAGCCGGCTTTCATGATCTATTATAAAAGACGTAAAAAGGTAAATCCGAACGATAAAGCTGAACGCGTTGACTTTGTTGATAATGCAGGAGATTCATTCCAAGAATTTAATGTTTTCCACCATAATTTTATTACTTGGCTCAAAGTTAATGGTTATGATGTTGAGGAAGTGAAAAATTACAACACGGAAGAACTTGATAAATTGATTGAAAAATCGCCATACCATAAAGCAACATCTAAAGATATCGATTGGGTTGCAAAAGTTAAAATGCAAGGCGCAATGCAAAAATGGGTTGACCATTCGATATCCGTTACCGTAAATATTCCTAATGAAGTTACCGAAGATGCCGTAAGTACAATCTATCAAACAGCTTGGGAAAGTGGTTGCAAAGGGATGACTATCTATCGCGACGGTAGCCGCGAAGGTGTTCTCGTTTCTCATGATTCTAAAAAAGAAGAAACAACTTTCAAAGAAACTCAAGCACCTCCTCGACCGAAAAAAATTGAAGCTGATGTCGTGAGATTTCAAAATAATTATGAACAATGGATTGCTGTTGTCGGACTACTTGATGGAAAACCTTACGAAATATTTACAGGTAAAGCCGAAGATTTCTGGATACATCCGAAAATTTCAAAAGGTTGGGTGGTTAAAAATAAAGATTTGGAAAAAGGAATCAGTAGATATGACTTCGAGTTTTTAGATCAAGATGGTTTCGACGGACATATTAGCGGATTATCACGTTCTTTCGACAAGCTATATTGGAATTATGCAAAATTAATCTCCGGTATTCTCCGTCACGGTATGCCTTTACCTTTTGTAATCAAGTTAATCCAAAACATGCACTTCGAAGAAGATCATATCAATACATGGAAAAATGGTGTCGCCAGAGCATTAAAACGCTATATTCCAGATGGAGTTTCAGCAGGAAAAACTTGTCCGGAATGTAAATCTCCTAATTTTATCCTCGTTGAAGGTTGCGAAGTTTGTCAAGATTGCGGACATTCAAAATGTGGCGGATGATTTGTTGATGTGATGATTGTAGAGACGTTGCGCGCAACGTCTCCACGGATAAAACCGATAAAGCCGATAAAATGGATAAAAATTCTGTTAATTTTGAAAATTCTGTCATTCTGTCTATTAAACCACAATTTATTATGAAAAAAATATTATTCCTTATCGCAGCCATTGTAATCTCAATGACTGCTTTTGCTATAGAGCCCGACTCAACATCGGTTAAAAAAGAAAAGATAAAAACCGGTTGGAACTTCGGCGGATTGCCTGTGGTTTCGTTTAATACCGACCTCGGATTTCAATACGGCGCCTTAGTTAATGCATTCAATTACGGCGACGGAAGTAGATATCCCGATTATAATCAATCAATTAAAGTCGAAGTATCCACATACACCAAAGGTAGCAGCACTTTTCAACTGTTTTACGACGATAAAACAACTTTGCCAAAAGGTATCCGAATGACAACAGACCTTAGCTATTTGCCAAGTAGAGCCGACCATTTCTACGGCTTCAACGGCGCAAGATCAATCTATAATCCCAACTTTGAAGATGATTCAAGCGACGAATATATCTCCAGAATGTTTTATCGCCAAAAAAGAAATCTTCTAAGATTTACTTTCGACCTTCAACAAAAGATCGGCAAAAGCAATTTTAAATGGTTAGCCGGAATCGGTGTTTATTACTTCCAAATGGGATCTGTTGATATTGATAAACTTAACAAAAAGAAAGATGCAGACGATCCTAAAATCTTACCGGAAGTTGATCTGCTTTACGACAATTATGTTAAATGGGGACTAATTAACGAAAGAGAAGCTGACGGCGGATTAAACACTTTTGTGAAATTCGGAGCAATATACGATACTCGCGATATCGAAGCTAATCCAAACAAAGGAATCTGGACGGAAGTGCTCTTTAATATAGCACCGGCAATGTTTAAAGCTTCTGACCAAATGAGCTACGGTTTGATCGCTGTAACTCATAGACAATACTTAACTTTAGTTCGCAACAAACTGACATTCGCTTACCGATTAGGTTATCAAGGAACATTATTCGGTGAAGTTCCTTATTATGTTCAACCATTTATGATTAGCTCATTCTCAGCAGCAACAATTTCCGACGGACTTGGCGGTGCAAAATCATTGCGAGGAATTTTGAAAGCAAGAGTTTTCGGTTCACATATAGCTTATGGAAATATCGAACTAAGATGGAGATTTGTTGACTTTACACTCGGAAAACAAAATATTTACCTTACACTTGCTCCTTTCGTCGATTTAGGAAGCGCTTTCGGACAAATGAGGGAAACTGAAATGAATTATGCAATTGAAGAATTAAGTAAAGAAAATGTTGCTGATAGAGCTGATGAATTTAAAGGATATTATAATTCCGAAGGCGAATTTGTTGTATATAACGTTAACGATTATTTCGATATTAATAGGACAAAAGATAAATTGCACATTGGTTACGGCGCGGGATTCTATTTTTCGATGAATCACAATTTCGTTGTTGCGATAAACTACGGAAGAGCCGCTGATAAAAACGACGGCAAAAACGGATTTTATATCACAATAGGTTTTGTTTTCTAAAATAATAAATATCGTCCCAACGTTAAAAAAAGAAAACCTGAAAGTCCCCTTTAGGGGATTTATGGGCAAAACAAAAAATTTAATATCATGTTTAAAGCTAAAGATATTGCACCCCTAATTAATGGTGATATAATTGGGGATCACGAAGTAAAAATCACCGGATTTTCAAAGATTGAAGATAGTACACCCGGCACTTTGACTTTCCTTTCATCGGAAGAATATTCAAAATACTTGGATGATTCAAAAGCAAGTATTATTGTTATCAGTAAGAAGTTAGTTCCGGAAAAAACTTTGGATAATACTCTAATTGTTGTCGATGACGCATACAAATCTGTTATCGAATTAATGAATATTTACAACCAAAATATTGAAAGGGAGTATGTTGGTATTTCCGAAAACGCACATGTTGAGCCGGGAACAATTATTGCCGAAAATTGTTATATCGGCGCATGCGCAATAGTAACAACCGGTACTGAACTGGGAAGTAACACTAAAATTTATCCTCAAGTTTACTTAGGAAAAAATGTAACAATTGGTTCTAACACCAAAATTTATCCAGGAGTAAAGATTTATGCCAATTGCAAAATCGGCAATAACTGTATCATTCATTCCGGTACTATAATCGGCGCCGATGGTTTTGGATATACGCAAGAAAATGGTAAAAATGTCAAGGTTCCTCATCTGGGAAATGTTGTCATAGAAAATGATGTTGAAATTGGTGCAAATTGCACTATTGATAAAGCTACATTAGGATCTACGATAATTCGTCAAGGGGTGAAAATCGACAATCTGATTCATGTTGCACATAATGTTGAGATAGGTAAAAATACTGTTATTGCATCGCAAGCTGGAATTGCCGGTTCAACTAAGATTGGCGAAAACTGTATGATTGGCGGACAAGTCGGCATTATTGATCATATTGAAATAGGTAATAATGTGAAGATTGTTGCTCAATCAGGAGTAATGGCGAATATTAATGACGATGAAATTGTTATGGGAGCGCCGGCATTTAATTTTTCCGACTACAAAAGAAGTTATGTTTATTTCCGTAAACTTCCGCAAAAGTTTCAAAAATTAGAAGATGAAGCAAAAAACAA
>JAJDHA010000008.1 GCA_030265965.1 Odoribacter sp. OttesenSCG-928-L07 | reverse complement strand
TCTTTATCGTCGTATGATCTTTTAGAATCCCTATCGTTGTTATAAGGTTTTCTCGAATCTTTGTCGAATGGCTTCTTAGAATCTCTATCACCGTAAGGTTTTTTAGCTTCTCTGTCACCGTATTGTTTCCTTGAGTCTCTATCGCCATAAGGTTTTCTAGAGTTTCTTTCGCTGTCATACGGTTTTGTTGAGTCATTTCTTCTATCGTCGCTTCTCCTATTATCGCTTCGTCTTTCGTCGCTTCGTCTTTCGTTACTTCTCCTATTATCGTTTCGTCTGTCGTCGCTTCGTCTTTCATTACTTCTCCTGCTATCGCTTCTTCTGTCGTCACTTCTTCTATCGTCGATTCTTGGTCTTCTTTTAGGAGTATATTCAATTCCTGTTTCAGAAATGGAATAATCGTCAGAAGAAAGAATGTTATCATCTCTTTTTACTTGAGGTCTTCTTCTTGGTAATGATGAAGAATTATCTTCTGAATTTTCCTGTTTATCTTTTGAAAATCTTTTCTGTAAAGAATTTTCTTTGTCGTTTTTTGTCATCTTAAAAAATTTTGCAAAAGTAGTTCTTTTAGTTGAAAGATGAAAGGTAAAAAATGAAAGATTTTGAGAATAAGCAATATGACAGAATTACAAAATCACAAAATTAACACATTTGATAGTATTATATCTGTAATAATTTTATTAATAATGATATGTAGATTATGTAATTTTGTAATTATGTCATCTGTGTGCACAGATTATCGGCGGACGCAATAAAACGCATCAGGAATATGTTGAATATCATAATTTTCTTTTTGTTTTATTACGATAATTATATCAAAGCGCACATCAAGTGTAATATTTTTCCATCGAACGTACCTATTGGCGCTGAGGGTGATTTTTCTCTGTTTTTCTTTATCTACAAGTTTTCGAATATCAAATAATTTGTTTGAGTCGTGTGTTTTTACTTCAACAAAAACAATATTCTCTTTATTAACACAGATGATATCAACTTCATACCTTTCGCTTTTCCAATTTTGATCTACTATTGTATATCCTTGCGATTTTAAATAATCGGCTGCAAGGTTTTCGCCGAGTTTTCCTAATTCATGACTGTTATTCATATCTAAAAAAATTGCCGTTTCTTATAATATGCAAGAAACGGCAATTCATTACTGTTTTTTTAGAGATAAATAATTAATATTTTATAATCTTCTGGGTTTCAGAAGTATTATTTTCAGAATTAATTTTAATAAAATAAACACCTCTTGGATATTTGTTAAGATTTATTAAGCTTTCTGATGTTTTCATCAAAATTCTACCATCTGCACTATAAAGTGTAGCATTAGTAAAATTGCCTTTAATATTTATAATATCTGACGTTGGGTTAGGATAAACAACATATTGATTTTCTGTATTAACTGTTGTAATACCACCGATTTCATCACCAAGACAAAATTGTGTAGATTCAGATTCTTGTTGAACTGTATAATATGCAGTTACTTGATAACAAGCTTTTTCATTTACATTAGAAGTTGTGTCGGTAAAATTATTAAGAGCGGTAAGATTTTTATTTCCAAGCCAATCCATACCCAGTAAAGATTCTCCTTCACGATATACGATATATCCCATAAGTCTCTCTTTAGCTTGTGGATTTTCGGCACCAATAAGATGAGCTTTTAAACCACAAGAGTAGAAGAGATCAAATTCAGAAAGAGTACCCCATGTTTGTCCTCCATCTTCAGAGTAAATATTAGAACGACCTTCATAGCTGTATAACATATTTTCCCAATCAAGCATCGGTCTGTCGCAAACACCAAGTGGAAGATCACCTTCTTGGTGACTTACAACTTCAATACCGAAGTAAAGATCTTGGTCGATTTCTTTTGTAATAAGTATTGGCTCGAGTAAATTAAAGGTATTCCATTCGTACTGAGTGTAATTGTCAATATCTTGGTCAACTATTCTTTCTTTACCTAAAAATACAGCTAACTTAAATGTGGAAGGACTAGACACTGCACCGGTAAGATATGCAGATATTGATTCCAAATAATAGCCATCATAGCCTTTTAAATCATTAGCTTCAAATTTATTTGCAACCATAAATGGAACTCCTTCATTACCTATTCCATCAACTAAATAATCGCTTTCAAGATAAGATAATGTTGCCAATCTACCTGGGTCAGCCCAATTTACATGAACAGTACCATCATCAGATTTATGTGCAGTAACACGACGAGGAACTTCGAGAGTGAACGCATTTTCAGGAGAAAAAACATTGATGTTGTCAACCGACCAATACATGTTTTCTCCTTCGGAGTTGTTTCCAATAGCTGTAAATCTTATTCTAATAGTTTTTCCGGCTGCGATATTTGTAATATCGTACTGTTTAGGAACAAATGCTCCCCATTCATTGATCAAAGGATAAAACTCTTCAATGGTGTTCCATTCATTACCATCAAATATTTCAAGTTTAAAAAGATCTTTTGTATTATCATTACTTGCTGTAGGAATACTTAAATTAAATGATAAGAATAATTCCTCAGCCTCTGTTGCATCAATAAAAGCAGATGTTAAACTCTCGCTATATGTTCCTGAAACAGTTGCATAACTAACAGCTGGAGGTACAATTCCTACATAATCAAACATTAACCATCTTTCTTCAGCCATAGGTTGTATTGTCCAAAGATTTGTAACAAAGTCCATTGAATTAAATTCTTCGAAGAAAGGTAGAGGTAATATTCCTGAGCATACTTTAACGTTATTTGTTGGTGCAGACTCATTTACTTCATTCCAAACTGCTGCTACATAATAATTATAAATGCCATCTTCTGTAATATTATCTGTATATGAGGTGGTTGTAATTATTGTTGGATTTACTTTGTTGCCGTTACAGTAAATATTATAACCACTCAATGTATTTTCCGGATCGTTATTAGCTGCTGTCCATTCTAATTTCATTTCTCTGAAAGAAGTTTCAATAACGCTTAAATCTTTTGGTGAATAATAACCTGAGATATTATGTTCTACATCAATAACAAATCCATTAAAAGATGATCCGAAACCAACTATTCTTGTGCCGTCTGCTGAAATAGCAATTGGACATTCAATTCCGGCATATTCTGCACCTTCAACACCCAAACTTATTAAATATTCTTTAAGATTAACCATTCCCATTCTTTCATGATAGATAAAAGCTTCGCGATCAAATAGCATACCCATTTGGTTATAACCTATTGCAATTCCGTCATCAGAAACATCATTAACGCTTGCACTAAAAGCATTTTTGCCTTTTCCTATGATATTTAATTTGTCTTCTTGTACATCATAAATTGCACCCAAATTATTAATACACATACCAACATAACGTCCATTTGAACTAACTCCTAAACATTCTCCAACATGAATCATTCCATTAATAGTCATTATTCTAAGTTCGCCATTGACCCAAACTGCAGGTATTCTTGTATTATATGGAGCAACCCAGCCTGCAGCAACGCTGCCATCACCGGATAAAGCTTGAACTCTTCCTCCTTGACCAATCATTTCACATTCTAACTCTTCGTAAACGCCATTAGTCCAAACAGTTGGATAAATTTGCCAGTTTTGACTATACATTGCGCCAGCCATTATAGTTCCGTCATCAGAAATTCCATCAACCATACTTCCGTTCATTTCTTCAACAGGATCTAATTCGGGCCTAATTCCAAGACTTACCCACTGGCCATCTTGATAATAACCAGCAGTTAAAAGAGGTAATTCATTTCCTTCCCAATCAAAATATGTAATGTTCGGGTCAAAAAATTGCCCAGCAAAAACTCCATTGTTAGCAACGGCAAATGCCATGCATCCACCTTCTGAATAAATGTTTTGCGAACCACCACTTTCTGTCCACAATACTGAATATGCGCCTCCCATCTGATATCCAACAACATATTCGCCGTTTGACGATACGTCCATAATAAAAAGTTCAGAACCTAAATCATGAATTTGACCGGCTCTCACGTTTTCTTGAGCATTTAAAGATACAATGCTCAAAATAAATACACTTAATAGTAGAATTGTTTTTTTCATTTCTTTTTATTTAAATTGATTAATTTTTGAAAATTTTGACAAATCTATTGAATATTCTCCATATACATATATTTATATAAGGAAACAAAAAGGAAACAAATTCAAATTATAAAAAAAAATAAGGAAACAATTTTAAATTAAAATATTGATAATAAGATTTAAAAATAAAAATATATAGCAATATTTAGTAGTTTGCAAAAAAAGTTGAGAGAGGAATTTCAGAATGTGTAAGATTAAGTTTTTTTCTTAAACGGGTACGCGCAACTCTAACGCTATCCGGACTTAAATTTGTTATGGTTGCTATTTCTTTTGTGTTGAGGTTTAATTTAATTAAAGCACATAAACGTCTTTCACTCAGACTTAAATCGGGAAATTCTCTTAAAAGCTTGTCATAAAAGGTTTGATGAACTTTAATAAAGCCATAATCAAAGTCGCTCCAAGAACTATTTTCTTTTAAGTTTCTTAATTTATTTGATATATGCTTCTTATTATACATATTTTCACTGCTCTTATTAGTGTCATTAATAATTTTTATAATTTCTTCAATAACTTCATTCTTTTGTAGTTGAAGCATAATCTTTGTGGTTAACTCTTTGTTCCTTAACTCTAACTGATCTTTTAGTATAGACTCGGATTCTTTTTTGTTTTTTAATATTATTCTATTCCTACTAAATAATAATAAAACAATAATAACTCCCATTAATGATGAAATACATAATATTATTAATTTGTTTCTTTCTTCATTGTATTCTGCTTCAATAATATAATGATCAATCTCCGCTTGCATTTTCTCTTGTTTCTTTTCATAATCAAACATCATCTGACTTGTTTTTGAAACATTTTTTATATCATTTAAGCTATCACTTAAGCTAATATACTCTTCAAGAACTTCTGCACATTCTTCATATCTTCCTAAATTTTTTAAAATATTTGATTTGATATAGAGCCCATTACATTTTAAAGATAATGAAGATATATCATCCATAACCATATTGATATAATACAAAGCTGAATCATTTTCTTCTAAATTTGAATATAAATTTGCAAGTCTAATTACGCTTAATGAATATGTATCTGTATTATTCGGGGCATTTTCTAAGGATATGCTTTCGTGCAAATATTTAAGAGCTTTATCAGTATCACCTTCACTTAAATAAGTATTCCCCATCATGTATAAAAGAGTCATTTCGTCTTTATATGTACTTACAGACTGTTTTGCATAATTGAAATATGTCAACGCGGAATCATGTTGGTTTTGCCGAGAAAATAATATTCCAATATTAACATTTATCAAAAACAAATCTTGTTTTGTTAAGTTTGGATTTTTCTGTAATGATCTAAGAATATTTATGCTTCTATTTGGATTATCAATATCTGCATAAATACCTGCAAGATTGTTCAAACATGTTATTTCATATTTTAAAATATTTAGTTCAGCGTTTATCTCCATTGCCTGATGCACATGTTCTAAAGCTTGCGGAAGCATTGATAATCGATGATAATAAACACTAAACGCTAAATGAATACGCAAAAATAATATGGACTTTTCTCTACAGTCTTTAACATTATTTATGTTCGAATACGCTTTTGTTAAATGATCAATGCTTTTGCTATAATCATCTATGTTTAAATAAAATGCAGAAAGATAATAGTCGCTAAGAGTTATTCCATACTGAAAATTGTGTTTTTCGGAAAGAAGCATGATTTCCTCAGCCAATGATTTTAACATACTATATTCGCGAAGGTCAACTAAAATATCACTTACAGATATTAAAGACTCAATGAGTATAGAATCATTGTTATTCTTTTGATTTATTTTTAAGCGGAGACTATCTGGTAGAAAGTCATATTCGAAGTGTGATGAAGTGATGTGATGATGAAGAAATGCTGTATCAATTGCTTCGTTTTGCGCTTCAATTTTTGTGAAACACAGTAAGAATAAGCTTATTAAGCCAATATATATCTTTGAAATCTTCATAAGAATATTTTGCCTTACAAAAATAGTATATTTTATTTATCATTTCAACAAAAAAATTCATGGCACAAGCATTAATAACATTATTAGCTTATAAATAAAAATAGGATGTACCAAAAACCCTTGTGTCGGTTTTCAATACATCCTTAAATAATTTCGAAATTGAAATTTTCTACTTAACTCTTAATGATTGCTACAGTTTGAAGAACATTCTTTTACACGAACTATTTCTCCACCCATATTCAACTTTTGAACCTCTTTTAAAAGAGCTGCTTCGTCAGTTTTTTTAGGATCATAAGCAATCGTTACTGCTTTTGTAGTTACATCTGCTTTAACATCTTTAACGCCCTTTGCATAAGACATTTGTTTTTCGATTTTGCTTTTACAGTTGTTGCAGTCAACATCGGCTTTAATTAATAGTAATTTTTCGCCTTTTTTTGCTTTCACCTCTTTTGAGTATGTTAAACATTCTTTTGTTGAACTGGATGCAGAACAGCAACCTTTGTGAGTATCTGCTTTTTCAACTTTTTGACCTTCAGCTGTTTTTTGCACTTTTTGAACATCAGCATTTTGTGCGCTTAGGTTTAAAGCACCAAAAACAAATAAACCTGCTAATAAGAAACTTAACTTTTTCATAACTTTAATTTTTATTGGTTAATAATTTTATTTAATATTTTTTTATAACATTTGAACAGAATATTAGAATTTACAATTGCACATAAGAATAAAACATATAAAGTTTACTTCTCTTTATCCATTTTATCGACTTTATCCATTTTCCGACTTTATCCACAAAAAACTCCTACATTAATTTATGTTTACACGGAAACCAATATATCCCATAATTCCATGAATTGGACCCCAAACTCTTGAAGAATCGAAATATTCGGAAAAAGGATTATCTGCACCGATAATAGGATTATTTTGTTTGTAATTTGTAAGGTTTTCGCCACCTATGTAAACACTCCAATTTTTGAAATTCTTTGTAACTTGTGCATTGAGAATAACATACATCGGAGAATTATCTTTTAAATCTCCTGACCATTCAGGAATTGAAGAACCGCCAACAGAATAATCAGGAATAGGTAACCTTTGGTCGCCATTGAATTGAGTGGTAAAATCAAAACGCCATTTATCCATACGAGTTCCGTAAGATAAGTTTATCAAACCTTTATAACGATTTACCATTGGTTTTCTTTCCAGACCTTTGTTCATTTCAGTAACTTTAACATCTTGATATCTGAATGCCAGAACCATATCCAAACCTCGAATTAATTCGTAATTAACTTCTACTTGAAAAACATTGGAATAAGATTTTCCGTCAAGATTATAGAAATAAACAAATCTGTAATCTTGATCCATATCTGTAATTATCTGATTAACAAAATCTGAACGATAAACCTCAGCGTTTAAAACTAATTCTTTATCGTTGATAGTAAAGTACCTTGTATAATTAATTCCGTAATTCCAAGCTTTTTCCATATCAAGATTTCCAAGCACAAAAATTTGTTTTGAGCTGGCGAGCAAAGAAGTATTTTCAGAAATTATTCTGGGTGTTTTATATCCCATTCCGGCAGAAGCTCTTATGATATTTTTATCATTAATATTGTATCTTACATGTAATCGAGGAGTAACAAAAAATCCGTATTCATTGTGATAATCTCCACGGAGACCGGCAATTATTGTAGGAAACTTTTCTTTATTAAAAGTATATTGAAAATATGCTCCCGGAACAATTTCCTTAGTTGTCATAGTTGTATCATTCAATGATGCACCTCCAAAAGGAGATTCAGGAGCGTTTGCAACCGTATTAATGTGTAGCTCTTCTACATAATTATCGTAAGCAAAACTGAGTCCGGTTGAGAATGAATGCTCAGGATTATTAGCGAAAACTCCTTGGAATACAGTATTTACATAAACGCTGGTTTGTGTTGCATCGTATCTATTCTTACCGTAGAACGATTTTTGTTCATGGTAAGAAGCGGTTGATTTCAAAGCAACATTAAAATTATTGTTTGCAAATTCATGACCGCCTTTTAGCAATCCTTCCAAACGTTTTGTTTTAATGTCAATTCCATATAAATCAGAATTATTTTCAGTATTGTAGTAATCGACTTGACCGCCGCGACGATCTTCGTACAAACCCTTTATACCGAACATTATCATGCTGCCTTCATTGATTCTATATTTCCATTTGTTCATCAAATTAAATTGAGTAATCATAGGTGCATCAACAAATCCGTCGCCATTGCCATCGTGAGCAGTTGAATTATTTTCAGCATGAAGCAATATATTTGTAGAAAGTTTGTTGGTAATTTTAAACCTTGTTACAACATTTGCTTCATATTTTAGCATGCTGTTTATTAGTCCATTGACAATAAGACGTTCACCATCATCAGGATCTTTGGTTTGAGTATTAATTTGTCCTGCCAATGAAGAAAACCCATCTAAAACAGCAGCGGAACCTTTAGAAATAGAAATTGATTTCATCCAAGTTCCCGGAATATACGACAAGCCGTAAGGTTGTGCTAATCCATACAAGTTCGGAACATTTTCGGTCATCAGTTGAACGTAAGTTCCTGACAAGCCGAGTAATTGAATTTGTTTTGCTCCTGTAACAGCATCACTATAATGTACATCAACAGAAGCGTTTGTTTCGAAACTTTCGCCGAGATTACAGCAAGCGGCTTTACATAATTCAGTGCCGGTAATTTCAACAACAGTCATTGCTTCAAGGCGCGAGATGTGTGCTCCGGGAGCGCGACTAACAACTTCAAAAGTTTGCAACTCTTTGTTCATTGTCAAAACTATCTCCAAATCTTTTTCTTTTTTATCAATGGAAATAGTATCATTATCATATCCAACATAGCTAATAACAAGCTGTTTATAATCTTTAGACGGTCTTTCTATTTTAAATTTTCCCTCTAAATTGGTTGCTGTTCCAATTGTAGTATTCACCCAATAAACATTTACTCCGGGAATTGGAGCTTCGTTTTCGCCGGTTTTTTCATAAACAGTACCGGTAACATTTTGACCAAAAAGATAAACAGGGAAAATTATACTTATTATTATTAATATTTTTTTCATTTTTATTTGATTTTAAATTTTATGAAGCTTTTATCAAACTTCAGAGAAAAAATTGATGAAATATATTTAATAAAGGAATGTCAAAAGTCTGTTTTGCACATAGATGACTCAGGTTTATCAGATATCGTATGATTGATATAGATGAAAAAAGAAGCATCTGTACAATCAGTGTCATATCTATACTGTTTGACACACCTTGAATTTACTAACAATAATAATTGTGTGGGATTTTCGGACAGTTGAAGAGATATACTATTTCGATTCCCGTAAATAAAAGAGGTTGATTGTCGGGGTATAGAAACTTTGATAGAAGTATATCTTTGTGAGAATGAGTATCATTGAGAAGATTTTCGCATAAGGTGTTTGTTATTAACAATGAAAAATCTTGTTCTAAATCGAAGGAAGGAGAGTTTGAAATATTGTTTTTATCAAGGATTAAATCTAAAGAAACAACTTCACAAGTAATTGGGGAAAATGAAATTTTATCAAGTGGTTTTTCTGAATTTGCGGTTGCAGAATGCAAATGGTTGCAACGATGTTCACTTTCTTGAGCCTTACAACAATCGTGTTCATGATGGTTGCAACACGAACTTTTTTCCGTAGTTTCGTGATGATCGCAAGAAATTCGTTCTGCATTAAATACTATTTCAGTTTCATTTTCAACAAGGCAATGATGTACAAGTACGTGTATTCCAGATGAAAACACTAACAATACAGCAATCATTGCAAAGGATAATATTTTATAAAATAGCTTTTTCATTTACGCTGCAAAGATAATATTATTAGTTGAAAGATGAAAACTGAAAATTTTTATTTTACCTTTGCATGATAATTTTACAAATATGCAAATCCGTACTATATCTAAGGATAACACAAATGTAATAAAAGGTATTGCAATATTGAGTATTATGTTGCACAATCTTTTTCATCATATTGCTCCAATGAATATTGGTGAAAATGAATTTTATTTTTCCGCAAATCTAGTTAAAGAATTTTTACATTTAATTGGTAGTGAACCATTTGAAATTATTAATATTCTCTTCAGTTTTTTGGGACATTATGGGGTTCAATTATTTATTTTTATTAGTGGTTATGGTCTTGCAATGTCTATGCTGAAAAAAAACTCAAAATGGATGACTTTTGTTGTAGATAGATTAAAAAAATTATATCCATTATTACTTACCGGAATCATTGTATATATCTTATGGACTGTGGTTTACAAAGTTCATTTTATAGGTAATTATGAATGGTCGGCATTAAAACATAAACTTTTATTTATTCACACGTTTTTGCCGAATGAAGGTTTGTCGATAGTTGGTCCTTGGTGGTTTTTCGGTTTAATTTTTCAATTATATCTGTTCTTTCCTTTTGTTTATAAGTTGATAAAAAAATATAACTCTAGAGCATTTTTAATCATTTGCTTAATTTGTTATATTTGGATTTTTATCTCACAATATTTTTATGTAAACCTTAAAGAGGTTGATTTGTTGCAAAATATACCAGGACATTTGCCGGAGTTTGCTTTTGGAATTCTATTTGCACTTAATAAAGATAAAAAAATAAATAATATTTTTGGAATTTTAGCTGCAGTTGTCTTCGTTCTTGGAAACTATTTTCATGCCCTTTTCCCTTTTACATTTTTGTCTATCACATATTTATGTATGTGGGCATTCAATTCGTCATTATTAAAAAAAGAAAATGTTGATAAGAAATATGTAAAAAGATTTTTAGCTTATTTTGGTTCTTTGTCGATGGTTTTATTTGCTGTTCATGGATTTATGAGAGGTCCGTTTAATGCAATTGCTTCAACAAATAATAATTTTGGCAAGACATTATTTGTAGGCTTTTTATTTGTTGTTAGTGCTTTAGGAGTTGCTATAGCTGCGAATGTTTTATATAAATTTTTAGTGAAAATTTTTGATAAATGTATTATTATTATTCGAAATGGGTTAAATAAGATTAGAAATATTAATATAACTTCTACCGTTGTAAATGCTATTTTAATAATTGCTCTATTTGTTTCAACTGCATTGGTTACAATAAATTATGCAATTATTCCGTCAAAAGGCTTGATAGTTGAGGTTGATCCTACAGAACAAATATACTTAGGAGAAAGTTCAAAATTATATTTACACCTAATAGATAATTTTCAATTCGAAAAACGCCAAAGATATATGGTGGCTACGATTTCTTTCGATATAAAAACGACAGACAAACTTACAAAACTTCCGTGTATTGTTTGTTCTATATCTAAAAACAATAAAAATTTGTTATGGAAGTCTATAGAGATAAAGAGTAAAACGAAATTAAATAGTGGAGAATGGGAGACCTTCTCAGCTACCATAAAATTAAATGTTTACGGTAATCCGATACATCAACCATTCAAGTGTTACTTATATAACTCAAAAAACGCTAATTTTGAATACAAGAATATTAAATTTAAGTTAGAAGAAATCTAATTTTCTCTTTTCAATTACTTATTTTTCCGTTTCAATTTCTTCAATTCCTCTTTTTTGTCTTTCTCAACGCGAAATGATTCGTTGATTTTTTGAATACTTTTATTGTGAGTAAAATTATCCATTTTGTTGTCTTTCAAAAATTTAAATGTTTTCTCAGGATGTTTAATATAAAACTCTGCAACAGTCCATGCGATACCCATTTTTACATAATATCCATCATGATTAATTTTGTTAAACCATTGAAAAGCAGAATCAATATACTCGACATTAACAAAATATCCTAAAATCATTACAACTCCGAAGCGAATTTCAAACTCATTATCCGACACTAAAAACTTTTGAATGAAATCCCACATTAGTTTGTTGTTTTCTTTCTTGTCAACAAACTTTAATGTTCCGCAAAAAGTATCACAAGTTGCCCAATTATTAATTCGTGGCACATAATCATCAAGCAGCTTAAATCGCTCTTCATTATCCATTTGGGCATAAGCAATTACATATCCAACAAAAGATAATTCCTCAACGTATTTAGTTTCAGTCTTGTCAGTAACAAGTTCATGCCATTCATATTCATTCTTTGCAATTTCTTTTGCCAACTTTCTAAGTTGTGGAATACGTACACCAATAAATTCATTATTGCCTGGAACTAAATTTTTATGAAACTCACGATATTCCTCATCAGCATATTCAAAAAGTTGTTTTCTTAATTCAAGAATCGTCATTGTTTAATTTTTTGCAAATGTAGAAAAAACTTTTAACTTTCAGGTTTCATATCTGCTCTGCTGCTACGAGCTCTGACTCTTCATTGAGAAAAAAAGAGTTCATACATTTTTTATTAGCGCTTGAAAAAATTAGTTTTTTAATGTACTTTTGTTGTCTAAAATTAAATTTTCCAACATGAGATTGTGGATTTTTCAACATCAAATTTACAAACCTAATAATTTTACAAATGAGTAGTAAACTTTTTTCTTTAATGTTGTGTTTAAGTTTCTCTATATCTGCACTATACTCCCAGAGCTACAAAAATGCGAGTTTAAGCGCCGATGAAAGAACAAGAGACCTTCTAAGTTTAATGACATTAGAGGAGAAAGTAGGTCAGCTGTTATGCGCGCCTGCATGGGAAATGTATGTTAAAAACGGAAACTCTGTTATTCATAGCAAAGAGTTTGAAAAACAGATTAATGAGTATTATGCCGGAATGTTTTGGGCTGTTTTCAGAGCAGATCCATGGACTAAAAAAACTTTACAAAATGGTTTAAATCCAAAGTTAGCAGCTGAAACTGCAAATGCTTTACAAAAATATGCGATTGAAAACTCACGTCTTGGAATTCCAATTTTTATTGCAGAAGAAGCTCCGCATGGTCACATGGCTATCGGCACAACAGTATTTCCAACGGGAATTGGTCAGGCATCAACTTGGAATCCACAATTGCTGGAGCAAATGGGGAGTATAATTGCTAAGGAAATTCGTCTTCAAGGAGGACACATTAGTTACGGACCTGTAATAGATCTGTCTCGTGACCCACGCTGGTCGAGAGTTGAAGAAAGCTACGGCGAAGACCAGCTGCTTACTGCAAATCTTGCTGCCGCAATAGTTAAAGGTGCCGGAGCAGGAAGAGTTGAAAGTCAATTCTCAACAATCGTGACAGTCAAGCATTTTGCAGCTTATGGTATCCCCGAAGGAGGACATAACGGAAATGTGTCTATGATTGGTTTGCGTGAATTGCACGAAAATTTTCTTCCTCCTTTTAAAGCTGTAATAGATGCCGGCGCCCTTTCAATTATGACTGCTTATAACTCAATTGACGGAGTACCATGTACTTCTAATAAATATTTGTTAACTGATGTTTTACGCGAAGAATGGAAGTTTTATGGTTTTACAGTTTCAGATTTAGGAAGTATTGAAGGACTTTATTCAAGTCATTTTACTGCAAATAATGTTCAAGATGCTGCAATCCAATCAATTCAAGCTGGAGTAAATGTAGATCTGGGCGGAAACGCTTTCAAAAGCTTAATAGATGCAGTTAAAGAGAAAAAAATCGAAGAATCTGTAATTGATTCTGCAGTTTACAAAGTCTTACGTTTAAAGTTTGAAATGAATCTCTTTGAAAACCCGTATGTTGACTCTGATCTTGCTGAAGAAATAGTAAGATCGAATGAACATATTGATTTAGCAAGAAAGATAGCTCAAGAATCAATAATTCTTTTGAAAAATGATAATAATATTCTTCCTCTGAAAAAAGATATCAAAATTGCAGTTGTAGGTCCTAATGCTGATAATATCTATAATCAGCTTGGGGATTATACTGCTCCTCAAGATATTGATAATGTCGTGACAGTGTTAGAAGGAATAAAATCAAAAGTAAAGAATTCCAATATAAAGTATATTAAAGGATGTTCAATAAGAGATACTTCCAATTCGGAAATAAATGAAGCTGCTAATATTGCATCAAAATCTGATGTAATTGTTGCTGTTGTTGGCGGTTCAAGCGCGAGAGACTTCAAAACAAGTTATTTAGATACTGGCGCTGCTATTACGAGCACGGAAATAATTAGTGATATGGAATCTGGAGAAGGCTTTGATAGAGCTTCTTTAAATCTTCTTGGAAATCAACTTGAGTTGCTTAATGCACTAAAAAACACAGGTAAACCGTTGATAGTAATTTATATACAAGGTAGGCCTTTGGATATGGATTGGGCGGCGGTAAATGCCGACGCTCTATTAACAGCTTGGTATCCGGGACAAGAGGGCGGCAATGCAATTGCTGATGTTCTCTTTGGAGATTATAATCCTGCCGGTAGATTACCAATATCAATTCCTCGTAATGTTGGGCAATTACCGGTGTATTATAATAAGAAAAACCCCAAAAATCATGATTACGTTGAAATGAGTGAAGATGCTTTATATCCATTTGGGTATGGTTTAAGCTATTCAACTTTTGAATATTCTGATTTATTGATTGAAAATATTGGAAACGGAACCTTTAACGTTAGTTTTAATGTGAAAAATACGGGAATTTATGATGGTGATGAAGTTATTCAGTTGTACTTGAGAGATAATTACGCATCCGTTGTTCAACCAATAAAACAACTAAAGAAATTCCAAAGAATTAAATTAAAAAAGGGGGAAACATTAAGGCAACATTTTGTGTTAACTCCACATGATTTCAGTATTATTGATTTAAACTTTAACAAGATTATAGAAGCAGGAGAATTTACAATTATGATTGGAGGTTCTTCAACAGAAATTAAATTAAATTCAACAATATTTCTTGAAGATTGATATATTTGTTAGAATAATTGAATTAATAAAAAGAAAATAATTTTAATAAAAACATTTAAATTTATATAAGATGAAAGCAAAAACAATTTTATTTATTTTGATAAGTGTGTTGTTAATGTCATGTAACAACGCCAAAAAAGAAACAGGCGCAGTCAGGGTTGAAAAAGATCCCGAACCTAAGATACTTATAGCGTACTATTCTTTAACCGGTAACACCAAGGCTGTTGCGGAACAAATTCACAATAAATTTGGAGGAGATATGTTTGAAATTATACTTGTAACACCTTATCCGCCAGATGAAAAAACAGTGATTGATATTGTAAGGCTTGAGATGGAAAAAGATTATCTACCGGAGATAAGTAACAAAGTGGAAAACATTGATGAATATGACATCATATTTATAGGTACACCGATTTGGTATGGAACTGCGGCAACACCTATCTTTTCTTTTGTCAAGCAGTATAATTTTTCCGGCAAGAAAATAGTCCCATTCTACACTTGTGGTGGCGGAGACGAAGGCTCTTATGTAGAAGACATTAAAGTTTTCTGTAATGGTGCCGAGTTTTACAATAGTTTCGGCAATAGACGTCCCGACAGAGAAGACGGAACAGCAGTCGAGAAAGTAGAAAAACACCTTAATGAGTTGATGCTTCGACCACCCTCATCACAAATTGAGTAGATTTAAAAACATTACCTAATCCCATAACCGTGGGTGAGCGCAGCGAACCCACGGATTCAACAATGAACGCCGCAAACCTATGGAGAGTACAGCGAACCCACAGATCCAACACGCTCAGCATCCCACAGATATAAACCAAAAAAATAACAAAATATGACAACAATATTAATCATCGTACTATTAATAATATCAATAGTAACCCTAACAATCACACTTACAAAAAAATCCGTCGTAAATACGGACGAAATCAACGAGAAGCTCCTTCGAATTGACACAACACTTTCTAAGTTAGATTCCATCATTCGTGATGAATTTGCTCGTAATCGAGAAGAAAATCAAAAATCCTTCAAAGATAATAGAGAAGAACTAAATAATTCTTTCAAACTTCTTGGCGATAATCTTTCAAGAACAGTTATGGATCTTTCTAATACTCAGAAAAATCAGTTTGATATTTTTTCTAAACAACTTGCAGAATTGCTAAAGAATTTTGACGAGAAAACAAGAATTCTTCAAGAACAACTGGATAAATCTTCAAAAGATAGTAGGGCAGAACAAAAGGAACAACTAAAGGAAGTACGTGAAACAGTGGAGAATAAACTTAAAACCTTACAAGAAGATAACAGCAAAAAACTTGATGAAATGCGTAAGGTTGTTGATGAAAAACTTCAAGAAACTGTCGAAAAAAGATTCAATGAATCGTTTAAGATGATAAGCGAACGACTTGAACAAGTGCATAAAGGACTGGGCGAAATGCAAACTTTAGCATCAGGAGTTGGCGACCTGAAGAAAGTTTTGACAAATGTAAAAACACGCGGAAGTCTTGGCGAAATACAACTTGGTGCAATCCTTGAACAAATCTTTTCTCCTGAGCAATATGAGAAAAATGCGATGGTTAAAGAGGGTAGTCAGGAGAGAGTTGAGTATGCTATCAAACTACCGGGAAGAAATATGGATGATAAATCATTACTGTTGCCAATTGATTCGAAGTTTCCGATTGAGGATTATCAACGATTGTTAGATAGTTATGATAATCTTGCAAATATCAATCCTAAAGAGATGGAAACCATAGCGGTACAATTTGAAAACTCAGTTAAGAAGTGTGCCAAAGATATTAGAAACAAGTATATTAATCCACCGACCACAACAGATTTTGCTATAATGTTTGTTCCCACAGAGGGACTATATGCAGAAATTTTAAGACGTCCGGGATTAGTTGAGAACCTACATAGAGAGTGTAAAGTTACAGTTGTCGGTCCGACAAACTTAGCAGCTTTTCTAAACAGCTTACAAATGGGTTTCAGAACATTAGCAATAGAAAAACGTTCAAGCGAAGTTTGGGAAATTCTTGGCGCAGTAAAAACAGAATTTGGTAATTTCGGAGTAATTTTAGATAAAACCAAAAAGAAATTACAAGAAACAGTAAACGTAATAGATCAAGCAGGAGTACGCTCGCGCGCCATTGAAAGAAAACTACGAACAGTACAAGAATTGCCACAAGATCAAGCAATAACGCTCATTGGAGAAGCTGTTGAAATTGAGGAAGATTTGGTGATTTGATGATGTGATAATGAGATGAAAATGCAAAAAGTCCCCTTTAGGGGATTTAGGGGCAAAAATGCAATTGATTTGATGAAAATGCAAATCTTCAAATCTTCAAATCTTCAAATCCTCACATCACCCGTAACTCAACAACCGTGATTTCCGGTTTCAAGCCAATTCTAAACGGAAAACCAACAGTTCCGAATCCCGTATTAATATATAGGTATCGATTACCATTTTTATATAAGCCGGCTGTAAATTTATTTTTCAGTCGATACATATTTATTTTAGCATTTCCGTGTATGCCGATTTGCATTCCGTGAGTATGTCCGCTTAATGTTAAAAAAACATAATTATCAATATAACGAATAGTATCTGCCCAATATTCCGGATTATGAGTCATACAGATTACAGGCATAGTTTTAGGAACATCTTTGAGTGCAAGATTAATATTTGCCGCGCTGGGATAATGAGATTCCTTACGAGAATAATGTTCCGTTCCAGCAAGCGCAATAGAATCATTATCTTTAACAATAAATACGGTTTCATTTTGTAAAAGGTTCCAATCCAAGTTATTAAAACACGACAAAAGTTCTTTAAAATTATTTTCCTTTAATTCTTCATTCTTCCAATGATAATATGTTCCATAATCGTGATTACCTAAAACAACATAAACACCATCAGTCGATTGAAACCTCTTCAGAATTTCCATCAGATGATTTAATTCCGCAGACTTATAAGAAACAAAGTCGCCGGTGATAAGAATCAGATCTGCATTTACCTTATTAATAATATCTACCGCTTCTTCCAACAGTTTCCCTTTTGGAAAATAATCCGCGTGAATATCAGAAAGTTGCACGATTTTATATCCGTCAAAAGCCATAGGAATATCCTTATTAGAAACAACAAGCTCCGAAGTTCTGATTTTGTTAGTCCATGTGAAAGGCGCTGTTAAACAGACAAGTAAAATGAAAACAGAAAAGAGAAAACTGAAAGATGGATGGTTTCGTTTTGCTTGCAATCTGGAATTTGAAATTTTCAATCTTGAATTTAGAATCTGGAATCTGGAATTTAGAATCTGGAATCTGGAATTTAGAATCTGGAATCTAAAATTTACAATCATCTCACACACAACAAATACCGCATGAGACATCCAAAATGCGAACAAAATCGTCGAAATTGTTAATTTAACATAAATATTCCAATCCGGAATTGGATAAAAAATTCCCGCCAACGCAACCAAAACCAACAAAAAATATGGCAGAAAAAAACCAAATGTGGAGACGCAATTTATTGCGTCTCTTTGCCGTGCGTATCGTTGCCATGCGTATCGTTGCCGTATTGAGACGCAATTTATTGCGTCTATACGGATTATACGCCATACGAATATATCCACCAAAAACAACAAACCATAAAACCGTATTCCATGAAAATTTGGCGGCAGGTAGAATGCGGCGATATTAAAAATTATCGTGGTGATAATAAAAATGATAATTATCGATATCTTTTTTTTCAATACATGATTTTTTTGCAAAATTAAAAAATTCTATTGATATGAATTCCCGATGGGAATTTGGGATTCTTTTATCAAACAACAAAATTTTGCGGTAAATAAAATCATTAATCGCCGCAAAAATGCGGTAAATGTTTTATGTTTGCTGCAAAATATAAGGGGTTGAAAACCCGCTCTAATTCAGCCCAATGCAAAGTGTTGGACTATTGAGAATTATGTATCAGATAATCAGAGGGCTGAAAGCCTGAGTTAATCTCGCCAAATATAACGTTCATCGAATTCAATATCATATTCATTTAAAAACATTTGATACTCCTCTTGAAACGTTCTTTTTTTGTGATGCTCGTCCTGATTTTTGATGTAATTTTTGGTTTTATCATGTAATGAAGAACTTACAGAAAATCCTCCGTACCCTCCCTGCCATGCAAACTTTTTGTAATAAGGATTAAATGTTTTGATCCATCGGCTACTTTGACACTTAATATCTTCAACCAATTTTACTAATGATATATTCTTTGACATCACGCAAAGAATATGGATGTGATTTTCTGTACCGTTGATTATGATTGGGATACATTCATTGTTTTTGATGATAGAACCAATATATGCATACAAATCTTTTCTATCTTGATTTCGTATTTTTACTGATGTTGTTTTGATATGGTAAACGATATGAACAAATAATTTTGATAATGATTGTGACATGGTTTTTATTTTTAATACAGGCTTTCAGCCCTATATAAAATCCGTGCTCATCTGTAAAATCTGTGTCATCTGCGTGCTTCAACAAAATCTGCCTGTCATTTTCCGTTTAAAATACCACCCAAGCACCGTTTGGAGCCATTTAGAGCTAAAAAAACCACATAATATTCCAATTTGACAGCAAAATATCGCCTAAATATAACATAAAAAGAGCTTAAAACTAAAAAATGTTAAACAATATGATTTTAATTTTCAATCATTTACAAAATATTTTGAAAAAAGTGCGAAAATTCACAAAAAAAATACAATAATTTATAAAAAAGATTATCTTTGCATTATGTTTTTAAGGGAGATAAGTTAATTAATATTAAACTTATTGAAATATTGGAGTAGGCAATTTAACTAAATTAATTGCTTGCAAAAATTAAAAGATTTCTAATTAGATTTCAATAGTTTACAATTTCTTAATTTTATTTACCACGTATTTTAAAATTATGTCGATGATGTTTTTAATGACATCAATATTTTGCGTATATGAGATTGTAAATTCTAAGTATAATAAAATAAATAAAAAATAATAAAAAAATGAGAAAGCAAGAGACACAAAAATCAAAAACCCGCATTTCATCTGTGGGTATGGTGCTAATATCAGTTTTGATATTTGGTTTTACCAACTTAAATGCTGCCAATGAAATTACTCCGGCAAGCATTATCAATGAAACTACTAACTCTCGGAGTATATTATTTAACACTCCTGTGCCAACAGGCGAAATAACTTTTTTGCCGGTGGAACAAGTTGTTAATAACAATGAACAACTAAACCAATTATTGTTCGGAATGAATCCGTACATTACGATTAATACCGAAGGAGTGGGGCAAAATTCTCATGAAACTCCTGTTGTTGCATATTGTCATAATAACGCAATTAATAGTTTGTATAGCGGGAACGAATCTTTTAAAGAAGTCAAAGTGCTTCGTATTTATGTTGATGGAGCCGCTTATTCCGATTTGGATATTTCTCAACTTGAAAACTTTGACAATTTAGAATATATTGTTATAAGTTTTACTTACGATGCTTGTGGTAATATGAGTGATTCCTGTTTACTCACAAGAACGCAAAATATGATAAAAGCAGGAAATAAACCTGTAACAGTTTTATATCAATTATCAATACTACAATAAAAATAAACAATTATGATACATTTTTACGAATTATTTAAGGAAAAAAGAGTTGCAATTTTTGCACTCATTGTTGCAATCTTTTTTGTAATTGCACCGAATTTGGTAAATGCTCAGGTTCGTAAGGACTTTGAGCCGCGAAAATCAACACAAGGTTCTGCTCAAGAAAGAACCATATACAATGTACGTGGAGATTTTTCACTGATTGGTAATACCAGTATGACATTGAATAGTTTTTCTATTTCAACCTACAATGGAGGTTCGAATACCAGTATGCCAAGTGGTAACCAAAACACAATGATATATGTTGATGTTGATGGGGATCCCACCACGCTAAACTCATCTTCGGCAACATTGTCGTTTTCCGGAGAAAATGGTGCTACCGATGAATGTACCAATATTGTTTACGCAGGCTTATATTGGTCGGGTAGGGCACAGAATACTACAACTGCTACAAGCTCTAACCCAATACCACAAGTTACTAAACGTATCCAAGGTACAATAACAAATGGAAACGGTGACGGAGAAGTTATTAAGAATGGTAATACAATACCAAGCTCAGGAGGAAATAATACAATGACAGTTACAAGAGAAAGTAATGGTCAAATTATTAGATACGCATTTCAAACAAGTTCAGGAACTACCTATATTGAATTTAAAGATGTTGAGGCAACACACACAGATCGAAATGCTAGTAATACAACAGGACCGTATGTAAGATATGGTACCAGTACGGACAATATTAATACATACGTTCCAACTTATAGTGTGGTTGAAGCGGATGGCAATAGAACCGTAACTTTCAGACCAATACAAATTAGAGATGCGGGAGGCACTGGTGTTATTGTTACCGTTGATCAATTAACCAGAGTTATGGGTACAACAACGGGTCAAGATGGACAAAGAGCTGTGGCATCTGCCCGAGTAAAAGTAGGTAATGCTGTTTCTGTATCAAAAACATACAATAAACGAGAAATTAAAATTAAACACGAAAGTGATGCAGCCTATCGCACCTTTACAGCTAATGAAGATGATATACTTTATCCCGGCGCTACAGCTACAGGTAGTGCAAATATGTATGCAGCTTATGTAGATGTTACAGATTTTGTTCGTAATGCCAATAGGGGTACGGGTGTTTACACTGTAGCCGATATGGCTTTAACAGAAGGTGCTGCTGACGGTACCGGATATTATGGTAGCTGGGGCATGGTTGTGGTATATGAAAACTCGGTTATGCCATGGAGAGATATTGTTGTATTTGACGGATATGCTTATACCCAAGGAGGGAATTATGATTATTCAATTAATATTGATGGGATACATGCCGTGCAGGAAGGAAATGTAAAAGTAAAACTCGGATTGATGGCGGGAGAAGGCGATTATGCTATTAGCGGAGATTATTTTCAAGTTTGTAGGCAAGTGGGTGGAGAGCCTCCTGTTACTCCGGCAGCAAATGATTGGAGATACATTAACCGTAGCGGAAATGTTTATACACCAGGTACCAATAATTTCTTTAACAGTATGGTACAAACTTCAGATTCTCGTTATCCTAATATAGAATATAATAATACCGGTATTGATATTGCCCTGTTTGAGCTTCAGAATACAGGAACTACATACGATAAGTATTTTGTTACAAACAACCAGACATCAATGAAACTCAGGTATGGTTCTACTGGAGATACGTATATTATTTATAGTTTTGTTGCAGCTATTGATGCTTATATTCCCGAGCCGGAAGCGCTTAACCTTATATCTGAGGTTAATGGCGAACAAATTAGTTGGACCTATGACCCGGAAACCGGCTTAGATCAACCAGATGTTGAATTGTTACCGGGAGACACCATTAAATATACCCTTGAAATCAGAAATAAAGGGAAAGAAGCTATTGATAAGCTAAATATTGTTATGCCGGTACCTTATACGGCTATACTTATTGAAGAATCTGTTGTTGCGCAATATAATTGGACAAGAGCCCTTTTAGACGGGTATAGCATAAAATACCCCGGAGTTACAATTCCGGATCATAATAATTCAAAGATTGTTTTTAATTCGCAAATAGGATCAGGCGGACAAGTTGAATGGTATGTGGGAGATTATGTTTATCAGTCGCCACATCATGTCGAACTTTCTTGTCCGGGTGACGATCTTACTGATCCTGATTGCATACAAATAGAGGTATATGACCTTTTGGCACGCTTAACTTTTGAAGTGGTAGTTACAGATGATTGTTATATTTTGGCTGGGGCGCAAGAATGTGTTCCTGCTGTTACTATTTTTGGAGAGTCTTCGGGATGGGGGCATGAAACCGGTGTAAGTTTTGCAAAGTGGCCCTTTGTTTACGGTTTTAAAAGATACCCATGTGAAGAAGAGCCTATTACTGTTCCGCCGGTGTTAAGGATTAATGCTCCGGAAGAATGTAATGAAGAGAATTTATTTGAAATACGTACGATCAGTTTGTGTGGAGAAACACCTACTTCTACCGAATATAGTACCGTTAGTAGTTATTTTATGGCAGGTGTTAGATTCTTTAGTCATATAGATGAGGAAACAGGTAAAGCACCGGAAGGGTGTACGGTGTATGATCCAGGTAGACCGCTTGCAAGTCAAGGCTGTGTGGAATTTACCTCTACATCTGATTTTCCGGCTCCAAACTCATTTTATCCTGATGAACCGTCTAATAGGAGACCATATTATGCCATACCAACTGATCCTAATAATATATGTTATTGGACATTTTATCTTGTTGATTTGCCAATACCAGAAATAAGTATTGATGCAAATCAGCTTACAATATGTCAGGGAGAATCAGTGGATTTACAAGCTTTAGTAACATTATATGAAGCAAGTGAAGAAGCGGATCCTGTTGAATACCCTGATGGATATACATATACGGTACGTTTGTATGAATTTATTAATGAGCAATGGACTCAAATCTCTCCACCTGTTGTTACTCCTGATGTTACTACAACATACAGAGTGCAGGCGCAAATAGATAGATCCATGTGTTTTACCGACATGAACGATATTGTCATTACAGTATTACCAAAAGCTAATGTTGAAGATCCGTTTACTGAAGATATTTGTACAGGAAGCTCTTTCTCTATTGACCCGCAAGATATTCTTGGAGAAGATGTAATTCCTGAAGGAACAACATTTTCTTGGGCAGCACCGGATTCAGTAGGTGTTACAGGATTAGCTGCCGGAGATGGTGCTACTGTTATTAGCGGTACGCTTACAAGCAATCGTATAACTCCTGTTTCTATAGTTTATACGGTTACTCCTACTACCGTAACCGGTACCGAAGACCCTTGTGAAGGTGATCCGTTTAATGTTGTAATAACGGTATATCCTATTCTTCCGGCTCCGTCAACAAATAATTTATCTGTTTGTTTAAACGGAACTATAAATTTGATAAATGCTGTTGCCGACGGAACATATAATTTTTATATTTCAGAGACTGATCCTACACCAATTGATAGCGAATTTACTAATGTAACATCTGATATGGCCGGAACTTATTGGGTGGCTCTTGTTTCTGATGAAACAGGATTATTATGCGATAGCGAACGCGCTTCGTTTACTCTTACAGTTTCACCGTTGCCAACAATAAATATTACAACAACAATATCTGAAGTACAATGCTCGGGGGGTATAGTAACTTTAACAGCAACATCAGATATTGGTACAACTATTAATTGGTATGATAGTCCTGACGGAACAACATCAATTGGTTCGGGTACACCTGTTAATATAATATTACCAACAGTAACTACCCAAACTACATTTACCTATTATGTAGAGGCTATGGTTGGAACAGATGGTTGTGTGTCTGCTACGAGAGCAAGTATTGATATCACCGTTAACCCTTACGCAACTGTCGATTTAATAACTTCAGTATCCGGTACTACCCGTATCTGTGAAGATGGGGAATTAGATTTCGGACAGGGTGGAACAAGACAGGGTGGCACCACTACGCTTACTGCAGCAGCTTCAGGAGTAACAACCCCTATATATAAATGGTACACTTCTCAAACGGCAGAAGAACCTATTCACACGGGTGCTGTATATACTCCGACAGGATTAACAGAAACTATTACATATTATATCTCTGTTTCGGGAACTAATTATTGTGAAAACCCTGTTAATGAGCGTAGAGAAATTACTGTAACAGTACAAAAAATGCCTGTACTTAATATTCTTGTTGATAATGATTCAAAATGTTATACTGAAAGTTTTGCATTATCGGCTGAAATTGAGAACCTTGAAACAATTTCAGGTGGTTGGTTTGGCTGGTATTTAACCGATGAAGACGATCCTAATGGCTATGAAGTTGACCCCATAGGCGCTTTTAGTCCAATGCAGGTTAATGCCACTGTTAACAGTATTGACGAAATTTACGCAAACTATAAAAGAGCAAATGCTACTGAAAATAATATTTCAATACATCTAAGAGTTAATACTGTTATTTGCGGATATATTATTGATAATCTTCCTTTGGAAATATTACCTTATCCTACTTCTGCTGAGTTGACATGGGTTAGCCAACCAGAAGGATATCAGGAAGTTTGCGACCCTGTTTTTTATGAAGTAAAAATAGAATCAACAGGCGAAGGTAATATACAAGATATGGAAGTAACTTTTGAAGATACAAACAATACCTTAATCACTGTATCTGATGCCTACTATTTTATTCTTGATACAAATGGCGAAATTGTAGGAGAAGGAATACAAATGGAAGAAAGCTATCGTGATGACCCAGATGTGTCTTCTACTACAAGTTGGAAATTCCCTGATATTGAAAGTAATGAATTTATTTTAGAACCGGATCAATCAGTGATGGTTAGAATTGAGGTGATGGGAGATTGCGGTTTCTATAGCGGCGACTATTATACTGTTGTATTGGATGCTATAGGTACTTGTGATGTTTTAAAAATCAACGAACGCCTTATCTCAAAACCTTTCCTTACAGAAACAGCTTTGGGAGCAAATATTACTTATGTTATCGAAAATGAACTCGACCCACTAATAAATACTAATGAAACAGGTAACAGTGGAACTTGGACTGCAACATATACTATTGCAGCAACAAGCGTAAGTTTAGATAAAGAGGTTGGGACTTATGACATTAGTGTTAAAGATGCAAAAGGTGAGACCTTTGATTTTGGTCTTGTTTCAATTGAAGAAATAACAGGATGTTGTAATCATAGTGTTATCATTAATACTTCTGATGCTACATGTAGTAATCATGATGGATCTATTACCATTTTGGTTAATGGTGGAAGTGATTCTTATCTATATTCGTTTACCGAAAATGGAGTTTATGCTGCATTGCCTTCTGATGGTGTAATTAGAAATCTTGCAGCTGGTACTTATTTTATTTATGTAAGAGATAATACATGTACTCTTAGTGAAGTTGCCACCATATCAACATCGGGCAGTAATTTAGAATTGAATATTGATGTTACTAACGCTACAAATTATGAAATTAATGATGGAGCAATAACAGTGGGAATTACAGGTGGAACTCCCGATTATAGATTTAGTTTGGATGGAGCTCAAAGTTGGTTACCAATTTTGGATGGTGCTGTAATTTCTAATTTAACACCGGGTACACATTTTATTAATATCATAGATGCAAATGATTGTATTGTAGGTTCAGGAAAAATTGTTATCGGCGTTACTGATATTTTGTCAGTACAAGCTACAAGTACTCCATCCGGTACTGATGCTCCAACAGGAAGTATAAACTTAGATGTTATTTCCGGTACCGGACCTTATACCTATTATATAGATGGTCTTGTTGCATCTAATGCTAATATAAATTTAGCAATAGGTTTACATACATGGAAAGTAACTGATGCCGGTGGTTGTAGCTCTGAAGGTAAAATATTTGTAGGTATTGATATTCTCGGAAATTATGGAGAAGTTGGAGAAGATATTGAACAATACTATATATTAGCCAATATAACCGATGCAAGTTGTAGCACAGGTTTAAATGAAGGAAATATTACAATTTCTGTTACAGGAGGTGATGCACCGTTTGAATATAGCTTAGATGGTGGAGATAATTATGATATATTCTTTGATGATGAATATGTAACCTCAGGAATTGAATATATGGTATTCTTATTACCACCAAATTATGAACAAGGTGAGTTTAGGTTAAACGGAGTAGAATATGAGGTTTCTGATGATGAGATTATCGTTGACTCCCAAGGTAGTGAATATTCTATTTTAATACCCACAGAATTAAGAGTTGGAGATTCTTTTGGTTGGGAACTTGATTTTGACGTTACTAATGTAAGTTGCGGAGTTTACGGAAGTTATAATCAAGTATTTTACGAAATTGTAGCTTCATGTGAAGGCGTACCTTGTGAAATTAACGAACCCTTAGGTAGTGTATATGTTCAATTTGAAGTTGAAGGATATATTATAGACTTAGACTATGAATATTTAACAGATAATGATGAACTTAGCCCTACTTATGGACAACTTCAAAGTTATGCTAATCCGATTGCAGATACTACTTGGACAGGTTACTTTGATTTTACTAACCTTACCGATTTTATTGCAGAAGGAGAATTTACAATTGAATATTACATAGATGAGAATAATAACGACACTTTAGATTCTGAAGATGGCGAAGCTATATATACTCACCTATATACTACTGAAGAATTAGATGAAAATGATGGTTTTAGAATTACGTTGCCGGATGAGGCAAGTTTAAGGATAGAAAAAGGCAAACAATTCTTAATGCGAATTTTTAATAATGAGCTTTTATGTGAAGAATATGTTATGCCTATCCCAACACTTTACGGACCTAATAAAGTTTGTAGAAGTTATATAGAAGAAGTAAAAGATGAAAATGGAAACATTACAGAAACTATCATTCACGGTAATCCTGTTACATATTATTCGGTACCGGATAAATCGGGTTACCTATATACGTCGAAATCGATTGATGGTGTAACAGGCGCTACTCCTAAGTATTTAGTTGATGAAGGAGACGAAATTCCTGAAGAGATAATATTGGTATTTCCAGAGGTAGGTCCAGTTGAATTTACTTGGACATATACAGCTACTTCATCTTTCGGAGAACGTACATTAGTTCCGGTTAGTATACGTATTGAAGTTGTCGAAACACCTCTTTTAGACTTTGTTAGTGGAGATTCAGAGCGTTTATGCTTAGGAAATATCATAGAATTAAGTGAATTTATTAAAGATGCAAACGAGGTAGAAGGAACAGTATTTTCGTTCTACAAACCTGTATTGAATGAAGAAACACAACAATATGATTATACTCTTGTAGGTACTACCAAAGACGGACCTGTTTACGATAATCCTGAAGTTACCACAACTTATCTTGTTACAGGACAAGTTGGAGAAGAAGGATGCGAGGCTTTCAACTCTCTTGAATTTACTGTAATCGTTGATGAAATGCCCGAAATTTGGTCAATAGGTGTTTTAGAGTATCCTGATTGTGGTGAAGATAACGGCTCAATTTGGCTCGGTGTATTTGCAAGAAATGAAAACGAGGCAAATTCTTACGAGTATAGTATTAATAATGCAAATGGTCCTTTTACTCCATTTACATTAGATGACAATGGAGTTTTGGAAATAACCGGTTTAACTCCCGGACATTATACTATATATGTTCATAATAAAGTTGCGTTGGCATGCGATCCTTCACAAAGTCTATCTATAAGTTTAGTGCCGATTAACACTGATCTTACAGCTGAAGCCATTATTATTAACAATATTGAAAGTTGCGGCGATGAAGACGGACAAATTCAACTTATTGCAAACGGAGGCAAGGCACCTTATTATTATAAGGTAGAAGGAAGACTTAACAGCGAATACAATGTATTACCTGATAATGGAATACTACCAATAAACTTTGCACAAGGTAGATATTATATCTGGGTTAAAGATTCCGACGAATGTGAGTATCCGCTTGAAGAAGTTCTTATCTCAGCAGAAAACGATTTGCAATTGACAATAACAAAAGAGACACATGTTGATTGTGAGGAACTTGGTGCAATGGCAACAATTACAATAGATAATTATCATGTTACTAACGAACCATATAGATATAGATTAAACAGTCAAGGTTGGAAAGAATTCATCCGTGGACAAGAGTCTATTACGATTCTATCTTATGTCGGATTAAATACTATTATTGTTATTGATAATAATAATTGTGGAGTAAGCAAAACTTTTGAAATAGAACATGAAAAACCAAGTTTTGCTTATGTTAGTGTTGAAAAGATAGATGCAACTTGCGAAAATGAATCAGGTGGTCAGATTATTATGAAACTTGAATTCTTAGATGATAACCTTAATACATTATACTATACCTTCGGTGATGGAGAATATAAAGAAATAGAAAGACAAGCAGGAACTAATTTTGTTACTGTTACTATTCCTAACTTACCTGTAGGTACTTATGAATTAGAAGTAAGCGATGATAACGGATGTTATATTAATTATCCCGGTATTACTATCGGATTGGAAAAAGGTACTAATATTAATATAGGTAGTATCAGCGTTGTTACTCAACCTAATTGTACCGACGAAACCGGTAGTATTCATATCACTGTTTATGGCGGTGAAGGACGCTACGGATATAATCTTGATGGCGGAACAGATTATGAGCCATTAAGCGCTGATGGTATCATTGGCGACTTAGCTGCCGGAGTATATACTGTTTATGTTCAAGATTTAGATAATCTGACATGTTCTCCTGCTGAAAGCGAACCGATAAGATTAACTCCTAAAAACACAAATCTTAGTGTTACTGTTTTAGAAATTAATCCAACAGTATATTGCGGCGATGCAACAGGCTCACTTCGAGTTCTTGTTGACGGTGGTATTGCACCTTATATATATGAACTCGACGGTGTAGAAACTACCGTAGGTACTGATGGTATGATTACAGAACTTGCTAACGGCGAACATGAATTAAAAGTTACAGATGCAGAAGGTTGTTTTGTATATGCAAGCGGAATTGTTATTAGTTCAACATACGGTTTCTCTGCAAGCATTGCAAATGTAAGCCCTGCTACTTGTGTAAGCGATGGTCAGGTGAGATTAACAATTGCAGTTCCACCTTCAACCGACCCTAATCCATATTATTCATACAGAGTTAGCGGTTATGATTACGTAACATTTGCAGGAATGGAAACATTAATTGATCTTCCAGCCGGAAATTATTCAATTACTGTATTCGATGCAAACGGATGTATGCGTACCGGATCATTTGTAATCCCATTTAGAGATGGCAATATTGCTATTTCCAATATCATTAAAACTGATGCTAAGTGCGACGGAACAGCTGGCGGTACTATAACGTTTAGCGTTACAGGATCAAGTTCTTCTTTCAGTTACCGTATAGATGAAGGTGATTATATAGATATTACCGCAAGTCCGGTAACAATAGACAATCTTGCTGAAGGAACATATACTTTACATGTATTAGGTAATGATGGTTGCGAAGCAACTCATACCAATATTAAAATAGGTATGAGCAATGAACCAAATATTAATGTTACATCAATAAGCATTGCAGCTCAACCTTTATGTGGAACAACTACCGGAGCAGTAAGAATTACTGCTGTAGGCGCAAGTACTTATGAATACCAAATAAACGGACAAGGAGCATTTTTACCATTAGCTGACAACGGAGTAATTTCGGATTTAGCTGCCGGTACTTACTATTTTATTGTTCGTGAAGCCGGTAACTTAGCTTGTCCTCCTGTTAAAACAGATTATATTACTATAGAAGATAATACGGATCTTGCTATTTCTTTAGAAACAGGACCTGCTACTACCTGTGGTATTGGCGATGGTCAGATACATTTGAGTGTAGGTGGAGGAACTTCACCATATAGATATACATTAAAAGGTATTATTGATAGTAGATTTGATGTTGTTACTCCGGCATTAGTACCTGCTCACGGAAATTTAGGAATAACTTATACTCCCGGCGATTATGTAGTTAATGTTACAGATGCTAACGGTTGTACTGCATCTGCATTGGCAACAGTTGAAGCAGAAATTGGAATTGAATTAACTTTGACAACAACTCAATATGCTTATTGTGACGGAAGACCGGGAACATTCAGAATTAATGTTTCAGGCGGTACTGAGCAATATTCATATATATTAAATTATGGAAATGCTATTCCTTTAATTGGAACAGTATTAACAGTTGAAGCTCCTGCAGGATACCATTTTGTTGAGGTAATTGATGCCAACAATTGTTATGCTTCGGATTATGTTTATGTTAATACTCAAAGCGAAGAAGGAGTTGATCTTATTAGTACAATAGATGCACCATGTGACGGAACTTCGGGTGGTAGCGCTATTTTCAGAGTAGGAACTACAAGCTCTCCAAGACCAACCTCTTACACTATTGCAGGTGTTAATTATACTGCAGCAGCAACAGGAGATTTTATTGTTACAGGTCTTGCACAAGGAACTTATTCAATAACTTTCTATTACGAAAGCGGATGTAACTTTACTATTAATGATATACAAATTGGTAGAGATCCGAGTTCTGATTTAAAAATTGAATCTATATATGTGGTAGAACAACCAGCTTGCTTGAGCGAAATAAGAGGAGCAATAAGATTAATTGTTAGTGGTGGTAGCGGATCTTATGAATGGGCATATTCTACAAGTTTAAGTAATAAGTACGAATTAGGAGATGGAATAATTGACGGATTATCTTTAGGTGTTTATACTATTTATGTATGGGACGCGCTAAATCCAAATTGTACTCCTGTTGTTAGTAATCCAATAGAATTGTCGCCAAGAGGCAACGACTTTATGCTTTTTGTAACAGGAAGTACGGTTTCCGGTTGTGATGTTGAGGAAGGTTCAATTAGTGCGAATGTTGTTGGTTATAAGGGTAATCTAACTTATTCAATAGATGACGCTACGGCTAACCCATTTCCTGAAGATGGTAATCTTGGTTTATATAAATCAGGAACATATCTTGTAACAGTATTTGATGACGAATTGAATTGTGCAGTTTCTGCTCAAGCGACTGTAAATGTTAATCCTACTTCCATTGGTTTATCTCTGTCTCAAGTCCAACCAGCCTATTGTATGTATAATGGTATAATGAATATTACAATAAGTCCGTCTGCTGGTGATAACTCCGTATGGAGATATCAACTCGATGGGAAAGATTGGAGAGCCTTTGTAACTAATAGCGTTATTGAAGACGTTACTGCCGGATGGCATAAAGTAATAGTTAGTAATAATAACGGATGTATTACAGATGCTGAAATATATATTGACAATACGGCTGACATTATTCTGTCTTCTGTTACTACAAAAGATGCTTCGTGTGATGGAACAACAGGAGGCAGCATTCAATTAAATATTGCAGGAGGGACTGCTCCATACTCAATTATCGGTAAAGATCTTATAAATAAGACCGGTGTTGAAGCAGGAGATGTTAATATTACCGATCTTCCAGTTGGTGTTTATTCACTATCTGTGATAGATGCAATGGGTTGTATTGCAACTTATGAAAAAATAACCATTAATCGTGCAATCGAAATGATTAATGCGAATAACGATTTTAATGTTATTTATAAAAACACTCAAGCAACAGGAAATATTTTCGATAATGACTTCGATTATAATAATAATTTGTTGACATTAGTTAGATTCGAAACGCCTACAAAAGGTGGCTCAATAAATATAGATGAGTTTGGAAATTATACTTATTTGCCTGTAGAAGATTTCATAGGTATCGACACTATTGCATATACTGTTATTAACACTTGCGGATTAGAATCCCAAGCTCTGTTGATCATTACTGTGCTTGATGATATTATTATTGAAGACCCATTACCACCTGTTGCAATTACAGATTTCTATTCTACTTATGTAAATCAAGAAATAGAAATTATGGATGTTAGAGTTAATGATACAGAACGTAATGGAGGAACTTTATCAGATCCTTATATTATTTCTCAACCTTCAAACGGTACTTTAACCGATAATGGTGACGGTACTTTCAGTTATGAACCGAATTTTAACTTCGTAGGAACGGATGTATTCTACTATAAAGTTTGTAGTAATGAATATGAAGATCTTTGCGACTCTACTTGGGTAACTATTGTTGTTACTTCAAATGAAGATATAATCTATGCATTCCCGGATTGGTACACAGTTCCTCAAAATGAGGTGTTAATAGCAAACTCAGTATTAGGAAACGACTTATATAACGGATTTACACCGGTTGTTACTCTATTATCTCAACCGTCAAATGGTGCAATAAGCTTGAATGCTGACGGTACTTTTGAGTATTTGCCGGATGTTACATTCTACGGAACTGATGCATTTATGTATAAATTATGTGCAACAGATACAGATGTTGCTTGTGATACGGCTTGGGTTTATATATATGTAAATCAAATACCTTGTCCTGTTGTTGCTCCTCCATCTGTTCAATCACCACAAATATTCTGTCCTCCTGCTACTGTTGCAGACCTTGTAGCTTCCGGACAAAATATTAAATGGTACTTAGCTCCTACCGGTGGCGAAGCATTAGCTTCTGATTACCCATTAGAAGACGGCGGAACTTACTATGCAAGCCAATCTGTTGGAATTTGCGAAAGCGACCAAAGATCATACGTATTAGTATTCTTGAGAGAGCAAGAACTTGACCCTCCTGCAATATTAGCGCATACTTTCTGTGTTGGAGAAACGCTTGGATTGTACACACAACTTTATAGTAATATTGTATGGTACGAATCTGCAAGTGCAACAGAACCTATTACAGATCATAATATTCTTCTTACAGACGGTGCTACATATTATGCAGCAAGAGTTGCCGGCGCTTGTGAAAGCGCGTTACGCACCGAAGTTGAATTTACTGAAGCATCAGAATTTATTTCTCATCCAATAGCAAATCAAAGCTTCTGTGATGCAGCATCAATCAGCGATATTAAATTAACTGTTCCGGGTAATGTAACATGGTATCCGACAGAAACATCTACCCTTGTCTTAACTCCTGACACACGTTTGGTTACAGGAACATATTGGGCTGCTTACGGAACAGGCGATTGCCAATTAACAGAAAGAATTCCTGTTGTAATAACAATTGATGAATACGATGCTCCGCTAATAGAAGATGTACAAGATGTTTGTCCACTTTCTACAATTGCAAATATTGTAGTAGAAGGAGCCGGTATTACATGGTATGCCGAATTTACTCTTGAGACAGAATTGTCTGTAAATACACCTATAGTTGATGGTGAAACTTATTATGCAGTTCAAAGCAACGGCTATTGTAAAGGTGAAATTACAGCAGTTACAGTAAACGAACTTATTGTTAATCCTCCTTCTGTAAAAACTCCGCAAGAATTCTGCGAAGAAGCTACAGTTGCCGATTTATATGCACTTGGAGTTAACTTGAAATGGTACAATGCTGCCGGCGAACTTTTAAGCCCAACAACAGCATTATATCATGATTCTATATATTTCGTTACACAAAATAACGGATTATGCGAAAGCGAAGCTTCCTATGTTAAAGTTATCATAGTAGAAGAATTAGAATTAGATGCTCCTATTATTTTACCTTTATTTCAACGTTTCTGTTCTGTTGAAGGAATGACAGTTGCAGATTTATGGACTAACGGATTAAATGTTGTATGGTACTCATCAGAAACAGGTGGTGACCCATTAGATTCTACTACTCCTCTTGCTGCCGGTAGTGTCTATTACGCAGCAAGCGTAGCCGGAGAATGTGAAAGCGCACTCCGTACAGAAATAGGAGTACTTCAAGCAACTCCACAAACGCCTCCTGCAATTGAAGATCAACAATTCTGTGATGGCGCATTAGTAGGTAATCTTGTTACTCCTAATGATCATATTGTATGGTATTCTTCATTAGAAGGCGGCGAACCTTTGAGCCCGTCAACTGTTCTGGTTCAAGGATATTATTATGCTGCTCAAAGAGCTTATGATGGTTGCGAAAGCTCTACTCGCAGATCGGTATATATTACTATTGACGAACCTGAAGTGGTTATTACTCCTGCAACACAAATATTCTGCGTTTCTGCAAAAATTGCTGACCTTGAAGTTGCCGGTGCAGGCGTTAAATGGTTTGCTACAGTAGATGCTACAACAGCTTTAGTATTAGATTTTGAATTAACAAACGGCAGTACTTATTATTCTGCACAAACTAACGGCGATTGCGAAGGCGAAAGAACAGCAGTAACAGTTACAATTTATGATTTGGCAGCTCTAACAGCAGATTCTCCACAAAGTTTCTGCCCTGAATCTACAATAGCAAATATTGTTATTTCAGACATAGGAACAGGTAATGATATTAATTGGTATGATGCTGCAGGAAATGTTTTAACAGAAACTGACGTATTAGTTCATGAAGCAACTTATTACGTATCTCAAAGTAATGATTATTGCGAAAGTGAACAAACACCTATATTAATTGATATTTTACCAACAGCAACTCCGGTTCAAATAGTAACAACAGATGCTACTATTTGTACAGGCTCATCAACAACGCTTACTGCAGGTATTGCAACTGGCGTTGAAGTTCCGGTTACATATTTATGGTACGATGCTGATGATAATCCATTAACAAGCAGAGGCGATTACGGAGAAATTTTTGATACTCCTGTATTAACAGATACAACTTCATATTTTGTTGCTATCACAGCTGTTAACTTCTGTGAAAATTTACCGGAAGAAAGAAAAGAAGTTGTTGTAAATGTAAATGAAATGCCTACAATGGAACTCACTTCTTCTCACTCAAGTGTTTGTCCGGGAGGAACTTTTGGCTTATCTCCAATAATTGAAAATATTACTCAAGTTCAACGCTACCAATGGCAATATAAAAATGCAAGTGGTGTATTTGTAGATGGCAATGGACACTTCTTCCCTTATTCGAGTGGTGGTAGTGCAGCAGAACCTGTAAGTATTAATGCGCTAACAGTAACTTATCGTCCGCAATCGGCGCATGTTACAAATAATACTGTTACGGTAAGATTAATAATTAATACCGGAGTATGTGGCGAAATATATAAAGATATAGAATTAGGTTACGGAGCTTTACCAGTTGATGATGCCCTGATATTTGTTTCTCAACCGGAATCACCTATCACTCCTTGTGAAGAACAAGTTTATGAGTTAAGGGCTTATGCTCTGGAAGAAGGAAACCTTTCTAATATTTCTCTTGCACTCGACGATCGTATTGCAACAGGTATTAATGCAGTAAGAGCAGAGTTTGAATATTATGATAATATTTCAAACACAACTATTGGTCCGATAGTAATGGACAGAGATAGCGTATTCCAGTATTTTACATTTACAATGCCAGAAGATTTCCATTTTCCAACAGAAGATGATGACTTCTTATTGTCTGCTGGAGACTCTATTGATTTTAAAGTTTATGTAAATGCAACATGCGGATTCTTCTCTGATGGTGCTTTCGACTTTATTCTTAATGCAAGTGATGCTTGTGGTGAAGCAGGAAATGCTGTTAGTCCAAAAACAATAACGGCAAATCCTTTCATATTAGACTTCCATGAGTCAAGTCCGGCAACATATTCTTTAATAAGTTATTTAAATGTTACTAAAGCAGTTGATTGGACTTCAGAAAATCATGATCCTAACAATAATTTAAATCCGACAAATAATGACAATCGCATTTATTATGCGGATAATGAAATGAATAGTCCTATTATTACTTGGACTGCTACTTATAAGTTTGAATATGATTATCCTGATTATGATCATGATTCAATATACTTCCTAATTCCTCCGGGAATGGAATACATTGAGGGATCTTTTGAGTGTACAACTCATCCTGGTCTATATGTAGGATTAGAACCCACTATATCTCTTAATAATGATGCGGGTTTGGAATATATGGTCGGGTTCCCGGAAACAGGTATCGACATAGGTGAAGAAGTAACTTTTACTTTCCAATTCTCTGTCGAAGAAGCAGCTTGTGATTCCTATGACTTCTATATGGAAATAATTCATAGTGGTGAATTAGAATGTGATGAAATAATATGTAAGTTTTATAGAACTGAAGTCCCAAGTTATTTCGGCATGAAAGTTCAATGGTATGAAATGGAGTTCTTGGGAGCATCTGATAAAAGTTACGGTGTTATGCTTGATGATGAATGGACAGGACAATATGAAGTAAAAAACATTTCCGCATTCTATACTGGCGATGATCTATTTATTGATTTTTATATTGATTTAAACAATAATGGTATTTTAGATATTGATGAAAAAATAGAAAGTAATCGTGTTGCTCAACAACACTTCACTACTGTTGGTAATATTGCAGGTGCAACTTTCGAACTTGATCCCGAAATAAGTGTTCCGGCGCAAGAAGGTTATCAGCTATTAGCTGTACATTATGGTGGTAGTTGTTATGATATGGTTGTACCTATTTCAACTCTTTTCGGAGCGGATACATTATGCGTTGGAGATATTGAAGTATTTACTGTGCCTGCTGGAATGGATATGTACACATATTCAATGAGTATTGTTTCAGGCTCTTCTACGGCACCAACTCGTCTTCCTCTGGAAGGAAATTCATCAGTAACTGAGAATGATTCACAAGCAAGGTTTAGATTTGATAATTCGGGTAAATATAATTTAACAGCATTCTATGTGCTTAACGGAACTGATATCATGAGAGTTAGTCGTGAAATCGTTGTTAACCCAAGACCGGTTCTTGTTTATCAGCCGATAGCTCAAGACGGTGAAATTACTGTTTGTGCAGGCGATGGTGTTGACTTGTTACAATATATTACATACCAATCACATATTGATTATACAACCTTCACATTCTACGAAGTAGATGGCGAAGATCTTAATTTAGTTGGTTCAGGTTATGTAGGTGAAATTGTTACTGTTATTCCAACAGAAAATACATTATATAGAGCATTTGCAGCAATAGATGATACAGGTTGCGAAGCATTATTGCCTCTCGACTTACAAGTAAATGTTTTACCATCCATTGAAATTAATGCTTTAAATATTGTTTCACAACCTTCTTGTTCAGATAATACAGGTAGTATTTTTGTTTCGGTTGTAGGTGGTAGCGGTAGTTACTCATGGAGTTTCAATGAAAACGGACCTTTTACAAATACTTTAGCAGCAAATGGAATTATTGAAGATTTGGCTGCAGGAAGTTATACTGTTTATGTTGTTGATAATAGTGGTGATTACTGCGGTCCTGCTTATGCCGGTCCAATATCATTAAATCCGTATAATAGCGATATAGTAGTTACAGCAGCAACAACACCTTCTTCTTCATGTTATGATGAAACAAGCTCGTCATCTATATCTGATGGTACTATTATTTTATCCATAGGCGGTGGCGTAGCTCCATACGAATATATGTTGGTAGGTATTGATGCTGACTTTTCAGCATTACCGGCTAATTATACCATAGGCAGTCTTGATGCAGATACTTATAGTGTTTTAGTAAAAGATTATGACGGTTGTGTGGCTTCTACTACAGCTGTTGTAGGTGCAAATGCAGGTATGAGTGTTGCTTATACTGTAAAGCAAGAAGCTACTTGTGATGAAGACGGTATGGTTCATATTACAGTTACAGGAGGTAATGGAGTCTATTCTTATCAATTAAACAATGGTCCGAAAATAAGTATGGTTGGAGATACAACTGATATTATTGTAGGAATAGGAACCCACAACATTACTGTTTTTGACTCAGGCTATTGTACAGATGAACTGACTATTACAATTGATGCTCCAGGTGAAAAATTTGCAGAAGTTGTTGACTTTACTAACGCTCTTTGCGACGGTACTGCCAGCGGAAGTGTAACTATTACTTTTGACGATTTAGACAGACCTGTTCAATATTATATTGGCTCAAATACTCCATCGGATGTTCCTGCAACCGGAGATCTAACAATCGAAGGTCTATCAGAAGGTACATATTCAGTAAGCTTTATTTTTGCTGATGATTGTGTTCTTACTCTTAACAATATTGTTATAGGTAGAGATCCTAATGCAGTTATTGAAGTCAGATCTGTATATGTTAATACATTCCCAACATGCGATGATGCTGATGCATCTGGAAGTATTGTTGTTGAAGTTATAGGTGGTAGCGGAAGTTACGAATATAATTTCGATAATGGCGATACTAAATATCCTTTAGCTCCTAACGGATTAATAGAAGATTTAACCATAGGCGCTTACATTATGCATATTTGGGATACCAACACATCTAATTGTGCTCCTGCTATTAATACATCATTTACATTAAGAAGTGAAAGCAGCGATTTAAAAGCTATAGCAAGCGCAACTCCAGCTACAGATTGTAGTGCAGACAACGGTGAAATCTTCCTTCAAGTAACAGGTGGAGTAGGTGTAGTTGAATACACAATCAACGGAACGGATTATTTTCCAATACCTGCACATCCTTACTCAATAGGAAATGGTTTTGCTACCGACACATACACCATTACAGTAGTTGATGAAATAGGTTGCTATGATGTTGTTGATATTACTGTTGAAACAGCAGGCAGCGACTTAAATTTCGATATTGATATTACAAATGCTACATGTGCATCACTCGGTCAAGCAATAATAACAATCGATCCACCAGCCATCACCGGCACATGGAGATACACAATTAATGGTGGTCCGTTATTGCCGTTCCTAAACAATGAAGCGCAAGCATCACTAGCTGCCGGAAATCATACTATTGAAATTGAAAATACTTATGGCTGTATTTACAGTGAAGAATTTACTATAGGAAGTACTTCAGGAATGAGTGTTACAGCAGCACCGGCATTAGCAACATGTGAAGGAATTGGAGAAATCGTTCTCGACATTACAGGAGGAACAGCTCCTTATTTCGCACATTTTGCAGCTGGAGATAATTTTGGATTTATTATTCAATCACCAGGAAAATTTACTGCTCCAAATCTACCTGTAGGTAGATACTATATTATGGTAACAGATGCTGATGGATGTATTTTCAGCATATCTAATGTAGAAATCATAACAGAAACAAATTATCTTATTGCTGTTAATGATTATAATATTACCTACGTTAATAAACCTGTAAGCGCGAACGTGCTTGATAATGATATCGACTTCTTACTCAGCAATGCAGTTCTTACGGTTATTGAGAATACTACACCAAATAACGGTAGTATTACTATTGCCGCTAATGGTTACTATACTTATACTCCTAATGCAGGTTTTGTTGGTTGTGACACAGTAATGTACACAGTACAACACGATTGTGGATACATACAACATGCATACCTGTACTTGAGAGTTATTTACGAATATATTTCTCCACGTCCGCCGGTAGCAGTACCTGACTTATATACAACTGATGTTAATGTTTCAATAGATGATATGAGTGTTATGGATAATGATACTGATATTGACGGTGGTGTTATTAGTATAAGCAGTGTACTTGTTCAACCAGTTCACGGAACATTAACAGATAATGGCGATGGTACATTTGATTATACACCGGGAACAGATTTTGTTGGAACAGATTACTTCTCATACAAAATATGTAATGAAATAGGATTATGCGATTCTACTTGGGTAACTATAATAGTTTCACCTCTTGAAGATGAGCCTGAACAAATCATTGCATTCCCTGACTTCTATTCAATGACTCAAGATGGAGAACTTGAAATTACAGTTATTAACAATGGTGTTCTACCAAATGATATTTATCCTAATAGCGCTCCATTAATAACAATCTTAACTCAACCTACTAACGGATACATAACCAACATTAACAATAATGGAACATTTACATACGTACCTAATTCAGGTTTCTATGGAAACGACTTATTCCAATATCAATTATGTGTTTATGACGGTACTTATACTTGTAGTACTGCTTGGGTAAGTATCCTTGTACTTGCTAATGATTGTCCTAATATTATGCCTCCGGTTGTTACAACTCCTCAAGAGTTCTGTTCACCGGCTACTGTTGCAGATCTTATTGCTGAAGGATTAAATATTAAATGGTATGAAAACGAAACAGCAATAGAAGATGAAGAAGCTTTAGAACTTACCGAAACTTTAGTTGATGGCAAAATTTATTATGCAAGTCAAACCGACGAAGCAGGTTGCGAAAGTGAAAGACGCTCACCTGTTAAAGTTAGCGTAGTTCAATCATTAACATTACTTACACCAGAAATAGATTCACCACAATCATTCTGTGCAGAGGCAACTATTTCTGATATTATTACTACATATCCTAATTTAGTATGGTATGATGCTGCAACTAATGGTAATGTACTCGCTCCTGAAACTGAATTAGCAGACGGAGTAACTTATTACGCAGGCTTTATTGCAGGAGACTGCGAAAGCGCTTATCGTGCACCTGTAAGAATAAATATTGTTGGTGAAGTTACAATAGTTCCGGTTATTGCAGATCAATCATTCTGCTTAGGCGCTATGATCAGCGATATTGTTGTTGGCGATTACGGAAATATTGTATGGTTCTTAGATCCTGATAATAGCTATCCGCTTTCTCCTGATACTAAATTAACACAAAGAACTTATTATGCAGGTTATAGTGTTGGTGATTGTGAAATTACTCACAGAGTACCGGTTGCAATAACATTATTAGAAAATGAAGCTCCAATTGCTGAACAAACACAATACTTCTGTTACGGATCAACATTAGCTGACCTTGAAATCACAGGTGCAGGTGTTAAATGGTATGATGCCGCAACAAACGGAAATGAGCTTCCATTATCTACAATGCTTGAAGATGGTAATATATATTATGCAGTTCAAAGTAATGGTTCTTGTGAAGGCGAAGTGCTTGCAGTTACAACAGAAGAAATTATTGTTCTTCCTCCAATTGTAACTTCACCACAAAACTTCTGTGAGCCTGCTTATGTATCAGATCTTAAACCTAACGGTCAAGATATTATTTGGTATTCTGTTGATACAGGCGGAACTCCATTAGATTCAGATACAGAATTAGTTGATGGAAATACATACTGGGCTGCTAAAACAAACGGTGTCTGCGAAAGCGTTTTCCGTTCACCGGTTGTAGCTATTGTAAAAGACTTTATTGAACTTCAAGCTCCAGTAATTGAATCACCACAACAAGTTTGTAATTTTATTAATCCAATATTAAATTCAACTTTAGCAGATATTATTACAGATGGTAGTAATTTAGCTTGGTATAGCTCGGTAGATGACGATACACCGCTACCAATTAATACTACATTGATAAATGGAAATACTTATTATGCTGCTTTAGTTGCAGGTGACTGCGAAAGTACTGAACGTACTCCGGTAGTAATAAATGTAGTTGATGAAATTACTCTTATACCTATAATAGAAGATCAATCATTCTGTGAAGGTGCGACATTAGCTGATATAGCTGTTCCTAATAATGACATAATTTGGTATTATTTTGAAGGTAATTCAACAATGATAGAAGATTGGAATACTCCTTTAGAAAATAGAACTTATTGGGCATCTCAACTTGTTGGTTATTGCGAAAGTTCAGTGCGTGTACCTGTACAAATTACAGTTGGTATTCCAAGCGCGCCAATTGCAGATCCTGAACAATTCTTCTGTGAAGATGTTAATCCTACTGTTGGTAATATTAAAGTTACCGGCTCAGGTATAAAATGGTTTGATGCTCCTGAAAACGGAGATGAAGTTGGTTTAGATACACCATTAACACACGGTGTTACTTATTACGCAGCTCAAACTAATGACGAATGTATTGGCGAAACTACTCCTGTTACTGTATGGTTGTATTATAATGTTAATCCTCCGGTTGTTTCATCACCACAAGAATTCTGTGTTGTAACTATTCCGACAACATTAACACTTGCAGCAGTACAAGTTCAAGGAATTAATGTTCGTTGGTACGATGCAGAAGTTGGTGGTAATGAATTACCATTAACAACAGTTCTCACAAACGAAATGGTTTACTGGGCTTCACAAAGCTTAGGTCATTGCGAAAGTGAAAGACGTACTGCTGTTAAGGTTATTCTAACCGAAGAAATGATTGTTCCTGCTCCTGTTATTACTTCACCGCAACAATTCTGTGCAGGTGGAACAGTAGCAGATCTGTTAACAAACGGTTATGGTGAAATTAATTGGTATTTTAATGAAACTCATACTATTCCATTAGATCCTCATACACCATTAGTACCTGGTGCTACATATTATGCAGGTCTTGTATTAGGAGATTGTGAAAGTACAACAAGAACTCCGGTAACTGTTACCTTAGTTCCTGAAATTACAATTATACCTGCAATAGCAGACCAATCATTCTGCGAAGGAGCAATACTTGCTTCTGTAATTGTTCCAAACAGTAGTATTGTATGGTACTTGTCGCCAACAGGCGGTGATCCGTTATCAGAACTTACTGTATTAGAAACAAGAACATATTACGCAGCTCAAGCAGTAGGAGAATGTGAAAACACAACCCGCGTAGCTGTTAATATTACAATAACAACACCAAGTGCGCCAATTATTCCTGATGAACAAATGTTCTGTGCAGGAGCAACTATAGGCGACCTCGAAGTAATAGGTCACGGTGTACATTGGTATGCAACAATAGACGATGATGCTCCGCTTGCATTAACAATTCCGCTCGAACATAATACTACATATTATGCAGCTAATAGCGCAAGTGATATTTGTGAAGGCGCACGCGCAGCAGTCCTTGTTAAAATTTATGATAATGTTCCACCTCCAACAGTGGAATCACCTGTTGAGTTGTGCGAAGTAGCAGGTAATTTAACCTTAGCTAATATTTCAGTTCAAGGCGTAAATATTAAATGGTATGCAAGTGAAACAAGTACTGAACCATTACCATTATCAACTCCGTTGGTTAACGGAACAACTTACTGGGTATCTCAAAGCATAGGCAATTGTGAAAGCGGTCGCTCTTATGTTTATGTTAAGATTGATCCTGAGATGGAAATTCCTGCTCCTGTAATAGATCCTATTGAATTATGCGAAACTTTAATGGGAACAGTCAGAATAATGGATCTGCCGGTTAACGGACAAACAGTAGTTTGGTACTTAGATGCTGCCGGAAGCTTTGTTATGCCTCCTGCAACACATCTTACTTCTAATATAACATTGTTTGCTTCTCAAGTAATTGGCGAATGTCAAAGTACAACGCTTACTACTGTGCCTATAACATTTTCATCTGAAATTATAACAATACCTGTTATTGAAGATCAAGTATTCTGCGAAGGCGCTATGATTAGTAGTATTGTTGTTAATGATGATGTTAATTGGTACGCAACATTAGACGGAACAGAAGTTTTAGCTCCTGAACATATTCTTGAAACAGCTACTTATTATGCTGCTATTACAGTTGGCGACGACTGCGAAAGCACACAAAGAGTTGCAGTAGAGATTGTAATAGATCCTACAGATTATGACTATCTTGTAGCAACACAATCATTCTGTTATGAAGCTACTGTTAAAGAAATCACAGTAATGGGCTATGGTATCACATGGTACTTAGAACCTGAATTAGAAACAGCATTAGATATTAATGATGAACTAACTCACGGCGCTACATATTATGGAGCAAATACTAATGGTACTTGTGCTTTAATCGGTTATGCAGTA
>JAJDHA010000079.1 GCA_030265965.1 Odoribacter sp. OttesenSCG-928-L07 | reverse complement strand
AGCAAATGGTGGAACAATATCAAACCAAGGTTGGTTGTTGAATGATATTGTTTACGTTAATGAAAATGTGACTTATGCCCAAAACGGACAAACATTAAAATATTTTGCAGTAAATGAATGCGACAGTGTTGTCAGCAATGGCGTTGAAATCATCGTTAATCAGCAGCCAGTATTTATTACATGTCCTGATGAAACTATTGTAGAAACAACAGTACCTGGAGAATTATCGATTGCTGTAAATTACATTGTTGAAATAGATAATACAACTTTACCAATACCTGAAATTACATATTTGTTTGAAGGTGCGACTGAAGGAATGGGAATCGGAACCGGAAGTAATCTCGAATTTAATGTTGGTATCACAACGGTCACAGTTACCGCATTTGTTCCAGAGTGTGATGCTATTACATGTGTGTTCGATATCGAAATTATTGAAGGAAATGAGCCTCCTCAAATTAATTGTAGTGAAATTATTGATTTGTTCGCTGATGAGAACGGCGTAATTATGGTTTCAACAGATTCTGGTATTAACTCATACACTCACGTTGGAGATTCTTGGAATGCAACAGCAACTGATGATGTTACAGTTCAATCATTATTTGTAATGATAACTAATATTACTACTAATCAAATTTTAGTTTCTTATGATGATGAATTGGAAACTTTATCCGGATTTACATTCTATTTCGGATATGATTATGAAATTATTTGGCGTGCCACAGATCATGCAGGTTTATACGCTGAATGTGATTTTGTTGTAAGAGTAATAGATACGGAATCTCCTGTTATTGGTGGTAATAATGGTGTTAGTTGCGAAAGTATCACTAACTACCAAAATATCATAAATATCTGTTTATCACCTTTGGAAAATGTTTATACTCACTATGGTATCGATTGGGATATAACAGCAATTGATAATATTGGCGTATCAAGCATTACTTATGAAATAACAGGTGCAACAGAAGGAAGCGGTACATCACTGAATGGTGTTGTCTTCAGCTTGGGAACATCAACAGTCACTTGGACTGCTACTGATATTAATAATAATGAAAGTAGCTGTTCATTTGATGTCGTAATAACTTCCAGTCCGTTTGTTAATATTGAAAACTTTATTTATTGTGCTGGTGATGAAGCTCCTGAGTACACATTTACCGGAAGTGAAAATACTACATTTATCTGGCAACGTATTTTTGGTGCTGATATAGGTTTAGCTGTTAATTCCGGCATTAATACAATTCCGGCGTTTACAGCAGTTAACGAAGGTTATGATGTGATAACCGCTACGTATCAAGTTATTCCACAATCAAATAATGCTTGTAGTGGCGAAATACAGTATTTTATCATAACAGTAAATCCTAATCCGACCACTGCTTATGTTGAAGATATGGTTTATTGTAACGGGGAAACAGCTCCTGCTTATTATTTCACTAATGTAAATCCTAATGTTAATCATGAATGGGAATTTGTTGCAGAAGCAGGTAGCACTATGATTCCGGGTATTCCAATTTCCGGAAATAATTTCATCCCTGAGTTTAATGCACTTAATACAAGCAATACTCCTCTTATAGGTAAATATAGAGTAAAAACTACATTAACTTTTGCGAACTTATCTTGTGGAGATGATGAATGGACGGAGTTTTCAATAATTATTCTACCGACACCGCAAGTGCCGACTGTAAATCCTTCTAATCAAGTAATTTGTTCAGGTGATATGTTAGAAGATATTAACTTTAATAGTAATATTGATGAAATTATTTTCAGTTGGACAAGGATTTCAGGTTTAATATCGGAGCTTCCGGCAGCCGGAACAGGTAATATTTCAGGAATGATTATAGAAAATAACAGTGATACTCCGCTTGAAGCTATTTATGAAGTTAAAGCAATATTAAATTATGCTGATTATCCTGCTTACAATTGCGAAAGTAATACAACTCAATTTAGTATTATAGTAAATCCGTCTGTAAGCACAGCGCCTGTTAATGATTTTGTATATTGTAGCGGCGAAACAACAACTTTATACGAATTTTCCGGTAATAACCCGATGTCAATTTATGAATGGGAATTTGTTGATGGTGATGTGCTCACAGGAATTCCAGTTTCAGGTATTAATTACTTCCCAAGTTTTGTAACATTAAATAATGAAAATAGACCATTAGTTGCTAATTATAGAGTCAGAGCAAATTATCTCAATTGTTTCGATCCTAATTGGCAAGAGTTTTCTGTAACAATATTACCGGTTCCAACAGTAATTGTTGAGCCTGTAAACCAGACTATTTGCTCGGGAATGAATACAGAGGAGATTGAGTTTAGCAGTAATATTGATAATGTGATTTTCAGATGGACAAGAATCTCAGGAATAATTCCGAATTTACCTTCTGAAGGCGAAGGAGAGTTTGGATCATTTGTTGTGGAAAACACAGGGTTAGAAGCAATAAGCGCAACTTATCAAGTGACTCCGGTATTGAATTATGAAGAATATCCTGGATACGAGTGTCCGGGAATTTCAGCTCAATTTATTATCACTGTTTTACCTGATATCACTATCAATACAATTCCAGATATGATTTATTGTAACGGTGAATTAGCACAGAGTTACAAATTTGGTAACAATCAAAATGTTGTTTATACATGGAAATTAATTGAAGGTGAAAATGTTGGGTTGATTGAAAGCGGAAGTGGTGATTTGCCGATGTTTACGGCTGTAAATAATTCAAACAACAAAATTCTTGAGGCAATTTATGAGGTTACTGCAATATTTAACTTGCGTACTCATAAATGTATAGAGACTAAAAATTTCAGTATTATTGTTAATCCGACTCCAACACTTAATTTAAACATTGACTCATATGTATTTTGTGATGGTGAAGAAACAGAAATAATAGATTTTGTGTCTAAATTTATGGGTCAAAATAATCATGAGGCAACAATGTATCATTGGGAATTTGTTGCCGGAGATAATATCGGTTTGGAAATTGAATCCGGTATTAATACAATTCCTTCGTTTGTAGCTACAAATAACAGTAACCAAATTAAAACTGCGCTATATAAACTTTCAGCAGTTTTTGAAGATTGCTCAAGCGATAGTAGAGACTTTATGATTGCTGTTCGTCCAAAACCGACAATGACAAGTTTATCTCATTACGGCGATCTTTGTTCTGGAGAAAATATCAATTATCATGTTACTACTTCATTGCCTGTTGATGAAATTACTTGGACAAGAATGGCTCATCCGGACATTAATAATAATGAGTCATCATCAGGAAGTGGAAATTATATCAAGGAAAAATTGATCAATAATGGTACTTCTGATGTCACTGTCGCTTACACAATAACTATGAAAGAAGGTGATTGTGATATCGAAAATACCGCACAAATGTTTGTGGTTGTGAAACCAAATCTTAATATGAGTCTTGCTTCGATATTTGTAGGGTGCTATGATAATGAGACTGTTGTTGTCGATTATGAAAATAATTTAGAGAACTTACAATATAAATTGTTATTTGAAGAAGAAGCTATTCTTGCAGGTTTTGTTAGTATAACTCAATTTACAACTTTACCAGATTCATTTATTGAAATTCCGATGCCTGGAGGTGTTGCAACCGGCAATTATCCCGCTACTTTAATAGTAAATAACGAAGGTTGTGAACAATTTTATAATATTGTAATTGTGATTAAAACAACTCCTACTGTTACTGCAATGTTTGATTATGAAATGCAATTATGTGATGGTGATGAGATTAATCTGATTGTCAATGCTGAAGGTAATGTCGAATATCAATGGTATTTTAATAACGAAATTTTAATTGGTGAAACAGGTGCTTCTTTTAATGCTATATTCGATGAAAGTAAAGTCGGCGAGTATAAGGTTTCTGTTACAAATGAATGTGGTAGTTCGTATATTGTTACTGAAGTCAAAGCCAATCCTCTTTACATAGAAATGAAATGGAATGATATATTATTTGTTGATAATAATAATGAGTTGTACGAATCGTACCAATGGTATAAAAATGATTACCCTATATCTCAACACGGCGAATCTCAATATTATACTGAAAGTGGCGGATTTACTGCCGATTCGGAATATTACGTTAGAGCTTTCAAGAGTGATGGCAGCTTTGATGAGTCTTGTCCATTCATTCCAAATCCGAGTAGCAGTTTAATATCTCCACCAAAAATTATAGTGTATCCAAATCCGGTAATTACTGGTAATAATATTACAATTTTGCTCGAAATGCCTGCCGGTCATAGTTCAGAAGCTTATGCTTATATCATTGATGTTAACGGTAAGAAAATTCAAGAATTTAATATTTATAATTCCACTACTACAGTCAGTATTAACGTTGCATCAGGTACATATTTTGTTAGGGTTTATACTAAAGATGGTTTTGAACTGGTAGAAAAAATATTTATTCAAAAATAATAATCCGTAGAGACAGGGCATTGCCCTGTCTCTTTATTATCGTTTTCTGCCCTGTCTCTTTATATCATTCTCGCCCTGTCTCCTTACTATATAGTTTATCGTATCATCAAACAAAACAATAATATTTTTTTAAAATCGTTTCTGTAAAAAACAAATTAATATTTAATGAAAAAAATATTTTTAATACTTTTCTGCTCGTTTTTTATCAATATTACTTACTCACAAACTTCAGATACAATCTTTTACGAAACGGGAAAGATTAAAATTATCAGAACAAAAATTTCTGATAATGAAGTTTATGGGAGGTTT
>JAJDHA010000078.1 GCA_030265965.1 Odoribacter sp. OttesenSCG-928-L07 | reverse complement strand
AGGTAAACTTGCTAATAATTCAGCTTCGCCATCATAGCAATCATTACGATATACTTCGTAACCTGCTATTGCGCGGGTAGCGTCTGTGGTTTGAACAGCATTGTTTGTAACGAATGCAGCAATTTCTTCTGCGCTAAGTTCTTTAACATTTTCTATTGATTTTGTTGAAGATGCTTCTGTAGCCACTTGTTCAACAGGACTGTTGTTGCTTACAACTGGTTTTGGATAAACAATATTCATTGCTACACCTTTAAAACTGAAATCTTCAACTGTTAAAGTAGCACCATCGCCAGTACCGTGACGAGCAATAGTGAATGTATATTTTTTGTTTGCTTCAAATACAAAATTGTCACCTATTGGAGCTGCCGGACCGCCGCTACCAACTGTCCAAATTCTTCCTGATGCTTGATCTGGGCCCAAAAGAGCATAGTCGTATGTTCCCGCAGGGATATCAACATAAGCACTACCTGTAACAACTTTAGGTGTTGTAGCAAGCAGGTTTGTTACACCTTCAGGTACAGTATATTCTACTTTACTAAAGATACTCATTGGAATCTCTGTGTATAATAATAAACCTGTAAAATCAGGAGCAAATTCTGCATCTTCATCTAATAACGCTATATAGCCGGTTCCGTCACCCCATACATCATTAGCTGCTACTTCTATACGGCAATATTCACCCGGAGGAGGTGTAGGACCTGATCCGTCCCATGATACTGTTACTGCACCGTTTTCTTCCCAAGCTAATACATTATCAACTGCTACTGGGGTTTCATATAATGAAAAATCTACTGTTGTTGTTCCAACATAAGCAACTGTTGCATTTGTTGTTTGGCTAATATGACCTGCAAATTCACATTTTACTTCGTAAGTACCTGCTTCTACTGTACCTGTATAAGTACCGGCAGCTGCTGTTGTAAATGTATAGGTATTATTTGTGTTAGATACTGTAATTGTTGCACCTTGAACATTACCACCTAATTTATAAGTAACTGTTCCGTTGATGGTACCGGTTGATTTAATGGTTATTGCTGTTGTTGCAGCGTCTAAACATGTTTCAGCGCCATCATCATAAACTAATGTTAATGCATAGTTATAAGTGCCGTTAGCTAATTCAGGATCTGTCCATGTTGTAAATGGAGTATCCATACTTAATTTATTCTTGTGAACTGCTCCGTTACGATATACGCGAAGATAGTCAACATCTGATAAATCTGGATTTGTCCATGTTAAAACAGCATTTTTAGTTCCAACAGATTGCACAGAAGCTAATGTTGTTGGTGCATCATAAGCATCACAACCTGCGTAGGTAAAGGTGTAATATGCTTTTGCTGATTGTCCTGTTGTATAATCTACTAATACTTCTGATAAATATTCTTCACCAACTGTTAAATTAGCAACATTATATTGATAGAATGGATCCATTGTATTGTCAACAAAGACACCATTTAAAAATACTTTATATTGTTCTGCCATACGGCTTCTAGTATTTATTCCGAATTGAACGTTATTTCTATAATCTCTAACATAAGCATAGCTTGTTGATATTGGAGCTGCCGGATTAATAGCACCACCGGAATCTCTATAACTTACCAAAGATTTATTACCGCCTGTCGTATGTCTATAGAAAGTACGTGTTGAACCCGGATATCCTGTAGTTTCGTCAAGTGTAGCTAATACAACATTGCCTCCTGTATATGTAAAAGGAGTATCGAACTCTATTGTTACCCAATTACCTTCGTTTGTATTAACGAATGTAACATTACCTGAATATACTTCTGTCAATTCGCTTAAAGCAACCCAATCAGATGTGCTTTCAAAAACATTCTTTGTGGTATTAGCCATGAATATCTTAATGTCATTGCTAAAAGAAGTTGCATAAGCATATTGGAAAGCAACCGAAAAAATTGTTCCTTCATTATATCCTATTTCGTCAGCATCAAAAATTTGTTGATTATATGAAAAATTCCAAAAAGTATTCATAGGAAGATCATAACCAGTGGCTGTGCCTTCGCCTATTGTTACAAGAATATCTTTCATTCCAGGAACACTACCTTCCCAAGATGCATAAGCAGTTGGAGTTACATATAAATCTGTTGGTGCATCAATGTTTTCAACTAATTGCCATACAAATGATTCTTCTTCTTCAATAAGAACATCAGTTTCAGTAACATTAGCAAACCATTCGTTAACTACACTAATATCATAGGTACCTTTACGGAATTCATCCCATGTAAATTTACCTGTTGCGTCTAAAGTTACTTCATATTCTAATTCTAGATCAGGTTCACTTGTATTTGTAAAAGTAACAACAGTACCTGTTGCAGCTTCACCACTATTTAATGTTACTGTAACATCAACTTCGGTAATCATGTCTTTGTCTAAACAATTAGAGGAATAAATAGCTGTTGGAGCACTTTCATAATAAGCAAATACTCCCCAGTTATAAACACCATAATCAGCTGCTGCCCACGAATAATCCATATATTCTGTTTGAGCTGCAGGAATATTTCCGGCGATTAATTCTGCACCTTCCCAATCGGTTGCATAACAATCTCTACGGTAAATTTCAAAACCTGTTAAACCGGTTGTTGTTTCAGGCTCCCATGCAAGGTGAACATTAGCGCCTTGGATAGTTGCAACTGCTTCGCCAGCTTCGACTGGTGGAAGAGTGTCATCTTCAGCAGTTACCAGAATATCGTCGATACTTATAATATCACCTTCATCTGTAGGAGTAAAAGCGTGGAAACCAAGATAATACGTGCCGGTTGTTGTAGGAGTAAAAGTTTGCTCAATTTTTGTCCAGCTAGAAACATAGGTAGTTGTATTACGATAGAGTTCAGTAGTCATAGCTGCTGCTGATTGAGCTTGTCCAATTTTTGCCTCAAAATAGTCGTGTTCGGTATAAAGTGGGAAACCAGGTAAAGACAAGTAGAAGCTTATTGTGTAAGTTGTACCTGCTTCAAGTTCGAATCCCGGGCTATGCAACCATGCATTACGAGCTTGTCCTGAAGCCCAAAAGTTTGCAGCCCCATAAGTGCCGGAATTTGGCAAATAATCACCAGTAACGTCAGCAGAACTAACTACTGTCCAATTACCGCCAGTCCCTAGGTTCTCTGCCATCCAACCAGTAAGACTACCCTCAAATCCATCGGAGAAGATTGTTTGGGTTGCACGCGAACCCTGTTCTACTTGTGCAGGAGCCTCATAATACTCCGATATTACCCTTTCTGTGGTAGAACCAGGCATAGCTTGATTTTTTGCGGGCAGCGTATTATCCTGCGCCAACAATGGAGTGAATGCCCCAAATGTCATAACTAACATAACTGTTATTAATGACAATTTTTTAATAAAACTTTGTTTCATAAATTTTAAAAAGTTTAGGTTAATATTTATTTTAATTAAAAATGCAATTTAATTTTTTCTTCTATTAAAAAATATAATACCTGTTGAGTATTGCTTTACAGTACATTTAGTCTATTCAAACTCAATTTTAGTGTAAAATGTTTTCTTTTTCAAAAAAAAGGCAAATATAGATAATTTTTCGACAGTGCTGACTTTATTATTAAAAAAAAAATTATGTATGACAAATAATACCTTGATTTCGCTCGGCACAAGGTGTGACGGGTGATGAGTGACGAGTGACGGGTGACGAGTGACGGGTGACGGGTGACGAGTGACGGGTGACGAGTGACGCGGGGGGGGGGATAAAAAAAAGGGGCATTAGCCCCTTTTTTTATTGTATATTGTAGAGACGCACGGCCGTGCGTCTGTACGAGATAGAGACGCAACGTTGCGCGTCTGTACGAGATAGAGACGCAGCGTTGTGCGTCTGTACGAGATAGAGACGCACAGCAGTGCGTCTCTACGATATTATCTCACGATTGTGATACGTTCGGTGGAAACTCCACTTTCTGTTGAAATTCGAACTACATATACGCCCGATTTCAATGATGATACGTCTACACTCTCTTGATTTGAATCTACTTTAACATCATACACAACTTGACCTACCATACTCATTACTGTAATACGGTTAATGTTGGTTGCTTCGATTGTTATATAGTTGCTTGCAGGATTTGGATAAATACGTGCTTCTGCTCCGTAGCTATCAATTCCTGTTTCTATAATTACCTCAACGAAATTTTGGCTTTCATCTGGAGTTAATGCTGGTTCTGATTCGCACTCATAGCCATCCTCAAATTCATATAAAGCTGTAACTTGGAAATGATATTTGCCTGGTGTCAAATCTGCATCCAAAAATTCGTAGGTCATTTGACCACTTACTGCCGGTACATTACCTACTACTGTATATGTACTTTCTGTAGATAGTTTACGATATACATTATAACCTTGTAATGCATCATTTGATCTTGTTACAATTACTGGTGCTTCATTATAATGACCTTTACCTCTGGCTACAAATGCTTCGGTTGAAATTGGATCTATTGGTTTTTCCATCGGAATAGCCATCTCTACACCTCTTACATTGGTTACATAACCACGTAAGTTCCAGCTGTATGGTAAGCCCATATCATTAATGTGTTCCCAAGTAGCCCCACCGTCTTGTGAAATTAAATCACTATTGGGGTTACCTGCATAATTGCCACAACCTGCAGGATAAGTAGTACCGTTGGTTGTACTTACTGCTATCCATAATTGTTGGGTAACATCCAATGCTACAGGACTGCTTAACTCTACATCTTGGTACATGCTTACTACTAAGCCGTCTAATTGTTGTGAGTGTAACAAGGTTGCTGCATTGTTACCTTGATAAATTCTTAATTCATCGGTGCCTGCTGCATATTTGTAAATGGATATCTTAGTTAAGGATGTACCATCTAAATGAGATAGTTGATTCGGATCGAATTTTACTGCCCAGATAAATGTGCTTGGTCCACCAATACCATCTACGTTGATGCCATCATCATATTTCAACCATTC
>JAJDHA010000077.1 GCA_030265965.1 Odoribacter sp. OttesenSCG-928-L07 | reverse complement strand
AATCAAAAATTTTACTACTTTTGCAATCAGTGGTGAAAAACAACCAAATCTCGCCTTCTTAGCTCAGCTGGTAGAGCAGTTCACTCGTAATGAACAGGTCGTCGGTTCGAATCCGATGGAAGGCTCTCAAAACTTTTTAAATGTTATATTATGGCAATAATTGAAATAGATGGTAGAACTTTTGACGTCGATGGAGACGGATTCCTTACTAATCCTAAAGAATGGAATGAAGAGGTAGCACAACTTTTTGCTAAACACGATGGAACCGGTGATCTTACGGAACAACATTGGGCTGTGGTTAATCACATTCGTCAACATTGGGAAAAAACTGATATGGCTCCGATGGTCAGAAGTATATGCCAAGATACTGGTATCAGACTTCGCGAACTATATACGCTGTTCCCACAAGGACCGGCTCGCGGCGCCTGCAAAATAGCCGGCTTACCAAAACCTGACGGCTGCGTGTAACTCTAATTCCAAATTTTATATTTCAGATTCCAAATATGGATTTTAAATTATTGATTTAATTTTTAGGTATTATGTCTTTTTATCATTGGCTACTATTGGCATCAATAATATTCTGCTTTATTGCTTGCCTGTGCTGGTTTCTCAAACTTATCAAACCTGTTAAAGATTATGCAGAACCTGCCGGCACCGTAAAAGATGGCGTGCTTTACTCAAGTACTGTTGCCATGCTCCCAAATCACAAAGAATCAGCATATTTGCACTTTCCAACGTATATCGCCGGAATAATTTTTCATATCGGAATATTAACCGCTATCGTGTTGGTAATCTTGCAAATGATATTCCCACATTTTATGCATTCTGCTGCTTTAGGAAAAAACTATGAGTCTGAAATCGGTCTCCTGAATATTGCACACGAAATGAAGACAATCGGAAATGGTGGTGTTTTTGCCGGTTGGACTTATGTTGAATGGCTTCGACTTGTTTTCGGAATAGGCTTATTAATAAGCGCTTGCTGCGGATTAGGAATGCTTGTTAAAAGATTTACTAACAGCGAATTAAAACAATTATCAAATCCTGATGATTTTATTTCAAGTTCTTTAGTTACATTATTTTTAATTGCTTCGGCTTGTGCAATGCTATTCCCTCTTTGCGCTTTTAGCAAACCTTTTGTGTTTGTTGTTGCAACAATAATGTTTTGTTATATGCCCTTCGGAAAATTACGCCATTTTATATATTTCTTTAGCGCGAGATATCAACTCGGTGCATTTTTTGGTAGAAGAGGAACTTGGTCAATGAAAAAACAAAAAAATAATTAATGATGACTGATATTACAGATAAACAAAATAAAGCCCTGAATTTTCTTGATAGTCGTCTTAATGCTAAGCTATTGACACATTTGAACAGCTGTGTGCATTGCGGACTTTGCGGCACAAGTTGTCAATATTATATCACGGAAAAAAATTCTAAAAATATGCCGGCATCCAAAGTGGATATTGTCGCGAGTATTTATCGCAGATATCATACTTTCGCCGGAAAACATTTCCCGAAACTTACCGGAGCAAGAGACCTCAACGATCAAACCACAGAGGAAATGATTGACGACCTCTTCGGAAGATGTACAATGTGTGGAAGATGTGTTGCTCACTGCTCTATCGGTGTGGATATTCCTTTTGTTGTAAGAACGGGAAGAATGATGCTGCAACAAATGGATTTGGTGCCGAAAAGTATCCAGTCAACTGTTGATGCTGCTCTGAATACCGGAAATAATATGGCAATTCCAACTCAAGATTTTGTTGATACAATAAATTGGCTTAATGAAGATCTTCAGTTTGAAGTTAATGACGACGAGGCAACGATTCCGCTCAACGTTCACGGTGTAAAGATGCTCTACACTTTGAATCCGCGCGAACCTAAATTTTTCCCGCTTTCTATTAGCGCTATCGCAAAAGTTTTTTACCTTGCAAAGGAATCTTGGACTATCTCTACCGAATTTTACGACATTACAAATTATGCGTATTTCGTTGGTGATGAAGAAGGTGCAAGAGTTATTACCGAACGTTTGATAAATGAAGCTCTGAAATTCGGTGCCGACACACTTATCCTCGGAGAATGCGGTCACGGCTCTCGCGCAATGCGTTGGGAAGGTCCGAACTGGATGAAAGCAAAATATCCGGTAAAGACAATTACTGCTGTAGAACTTATAGCTAATTACATTCGCGAAGGAAGAATAAAACCGGATAAATCGAAAATCACAGACAGAGTTACAATTCACGATCCATGCAATTTGGTTCGTAACGGCGGTATCATCGACGAACAAAGATATATTGTAAATCAATGCTGTAGCGACTTTGTAGAAATGACTCCTCACGGTGTTGACAACTTCTGTTGCGGCGGCGGCGGCGGTCAATTAGCAATGAGCGAATATAACGATCGACGTATGCGTATCGGTAAAATCAAAGCTGATCAAATTCGCGCAACAGGAGCAAAAATTGTCGTAACTCCATGCCACAACTGCGTTGATCAACTAAGCAGCTTGAATGTTGAGTATAATCTCGGAGTAACAATTAAGACGATTGCGGAGATTGTTGCAGACGCGCTATAACAGTTGAAAATTGATGCTTCAACTTTGTTCAGCACGGGAAGTTTAAAATTATTTTAGAATTCTTTCAATAAAAAATCTGCAATGTGAAGATGCTGAATTCCTTGATAAGTATCTTTCCAGAATTCATCCATACTTACAACAAACTTTGGAAAATTATCTCCAATTGATAAAAGGTTTGAAAACTCTCGTTCAATAACATTTTCATTTTCAAGCTTATATGTCACTTGAACATAGATTTTTTCTCCTCTTCTTTCTCCAATAAAATCAATTTCTTTAGAATATAATTTTCCAACATAAACATGATAACCCCTTCTTTTCAACTCTAAGAAAACAATATTTTCTAAAACACCAGCTATCATTCTATCTTTAAATCCCATTGTAGCATACAAAAGTGCAACATCACTTAAGTAAAATTTCTCTTGTGTCTTTAAAATTTCTTTACCTCTGATATCGTAACGATGTGTACGATATAAAACAAACGCACCCTCCAAGGCATACAGATAGTTATATACTGTATTTAGATCTATTTTTCTTTGTTGACTATTAAAATAATCTGCAATTGATTTTCCGGAAAATGTGTTTCCAATATTATCGAAAGCAAATTTGATAACTCTTTCCAAAAGCTCAACATCTCTAATGTTATATCTCTGAACTGTATCTCTCAGAATAACCGAAGAATAAATATCATAAACTATTTTATATGCAGATTCATCAGTATATTCAGCTGTATGAAGTACCGGAAATCCTCCAAATCTTAAATATCTCATGAAATCATTATAAACATTTTCATTATGATTTGGAAAATAAAATTTCTGGAAATCTAAGTATTCAGAAAAAGAAAGTGTGAATACTGGAATTTCAACATACCTACCTGCTAAATATGTTGCTAACTCCGATGATAGCAACCGAGAATTAGACCCCGTAATGTAAATATCAATTGAATAATCTGTCAAAAGAGAATTAATAGCTTTTTCCCAACCATTAACTTCCTGAATTTCATCAATTAATAAATATTGTTTTATGTTAGTGTCGATTTTTTCACTGACAAATCTGTATAATACTTCGGCACTATTTAGTCCTGAAAAATTGAAACTTTCTAAATTAATATGTAATATTTGCTCATCAGAAACTCCTCTGAGTTTTAACTCTTCATATAATAATTTTAATATTGTTGACTTACCACTTCTTCTAACTCCGGTTAAAACTTTTACGAATGGTCTATCAATAAATTGTTTTAATTGATTAATATAATTTTCTCTCTTTATCATTTTTTTATGGTTACAACCGCAAAAATAATAAAAAAATTGATGTTTGTTGATTATAACCCTAAAAACTTTAATATTTTTTATATTTTTAGGGTTACAGCACTAAAAACTTTAATATTATATAGTTTTTTATGGTTATAGCCCTAAACTTATTCTGTTAATTCTGAAAATATTGTCATTCTGTCTATCAATCGCCAAATTCTCCCAGCTATTCCAAATTTTTCTCGTACTTTTGCAAGTGGCTAAGATAATTTTAATTTTATTCTTAACCTCTATTTTTTAATTAATTACAAACAATTTTATACATGAAATTCTTTCTCGATACTGCAAATCTGCAACAAATTAAAGAAGCTCAGGAACTTGGTGTTCTCGACGGCGTAACTACTAATCCTTCGCTTATGGCTAAAGAAGGCGTAAAAGGTGAAGATGAAATCAGAAATCACTACAAGCAAATCTGTGAAATCGTTGATGGCGACGTGAGTGCCGAAGTTCTATCTATGACTTACGACGAGATGGTAAAAGAAGGCGAGGAACTTGCTGCTTTACACCCTCAAATTACTGTTAAACTTCCTTGCACCAAAGACGGAATCAGAGCGGTAAAATATTTTGCAGATAAAGGTGTCAAAACTAATTGTACCTTAGTTTTCTCCGTTGGACAAGCTTTGTTGGCAGCTAAAGCCGGCGCAAAATATGTCTCTCCTTTTGTGGGAAGATTAGATGATATTTGCAGCGATGGAGTTGCTCTCATCGAACAGATTGTAAACGTTTACAACTATTACGGATTTGAAACACAAGTGCTTGCCGCATCAATACGTCACACTCAGCATATTATCCAATGTATGGAAGCCGGTGCAGATGTTTCAACTTGTCCGCTCAACGCAATTCTCGGACTTCTTAAGCACCCACTAACAGATCAAGGATTGGAAGCGTTTATGAAAGACGCGGAGAAGATGAAAAGTGAAAAGTGAAAGATTTTGCCCCTAAATCCCCTAAAGGGGACTTGGCAAACAGATGGTTATCGTATCATTGCCGGTTGTAAAGCAATGATATTACCCAGAAATATTAACAGTAAAATATGATAAAATTTAAGCAAAAGAAATATCAAAAAGTCCCTTGTTGTGGATTAAGGGATAAAAATAAT
>JAJDHA010000076.1 GCA_030265965.1 Odoribacter sp. OttesenSCG-928-L07 | reverse complement strand
GAAATCCTGAATGTGCAATTATTTTTTCAATTTTGGAAGCAAACAGCCGGTAACTTTAATATATTCAGCATATTGTGCTTTGTTTTTCAATTGTCTTTTTTCCATCAATGGTATGCTGATAAATACAAATAATAAATTATTGGCTAAAGGTCCGAAGATTGTCCACCAATATTGCGGCGCAACTGATATTAACATAAAATAAACTCCCCACCAAAGCATAATTTCTCCGAGATAATTCGGATGACGAGAGATTTTCCATAATCCGGTATTACAGATTTTTCCTTTGTTATTTTTACGAAAACGATGCATTTGAATATCCGAAAACAATTGTAACAATGCGGCTCCAATACAAATTATTAAGCTGATATATGTCAGATAATTCGGAGCAAGATCTAATTTTAATAAATAGAAACCGGGAATCATAGCTACAAAAACAACAAGAGTGGGAATCATGTGTATTCCCATTAAATTAATTACTTGCCAAATTTTCGGGTTTTCTTCCCTATACATTACATATCTCCAATCTTGGTGTGTCAAATTTGGGAAAGTGTACATCCAATTGATTGTTAATCGAAGCGCCCAAAACCAAATTGCAACCAACAATAAAATTGCGGAAACACTTGCACAACCGTAATAAAAATACAAAAAAGTAAGAATAATCGGGGGTGCAACACTCCAATAAGGATCATAAATAGAAGAATTTGAGAACAAAATTCCAAACAGCCAAATTATTATTGTTGCGGCAACATCAGCGTACAATAAATACAAAATATCTTGTCCGTTTTTGTTTAAAGAAAAAATAAATAAGCCGGCAAACGTTGCAATAACATACATTAGAGTTATTACTGTATAGCTTGCAAAAGTTGATTGTTTAATTTTATTTATCATATTAATTAGTTTTTTGAAGTGCAAAAATAATATCTTAATTAAAAGTAAAGCAATTATTATTTATTTTTTATCTTTGAATTGCTATCAGTTAAACCATAAAACAATTATTATCAGTTGTTTTTGATTTGAAAAAATGAAGAAATTTTATACAATTCCCATTTTTATTCCCGAAAAAGCTTGTCCTTTTCGATGTATTTATTGCAATCAATTTACAATTGCAGATAAAATTAAGTCGCCTTCTGTTGATGAGGTGAAAGACACAATTGATATGTATTTGAAAACTTTTCCTATTGATGGAATAAAGAAGTTGGGGTTCTTTGGCGGAAGTTTTACCGGAATGAGCATCGAAGAGCAAAATCAATATTTGGATGTTGCGCTGCCATACATAGAAAAAGGAAAAATAGAACAAATAATGTTATCTACACGACCAGATTATATTTCGGAGGAAATATTGGATAACTTGAAGAAATACAGGGTTAAAATCATAGAACTTGGCGCACAATCGTTGGATGAAAATGTGCTTTCTAAGTCTAAAAGAGGACATACTGTTGGCGATGTAAAAAATGCTTCAAAACTGATTTTAAAGCACGGTTTTGAATTAGGTTTACAAATGATGATTGGCTTACCCGATGATACTTTTGAAAAATCTATGAACACAGCAAAAGAAATCATTAAACTTGGCGCGCATTACACCCGAATTTATCCGACTATTGTTATTAAAGATACTCCGTTGGAGGAAATTTTTCATGAAGGAAAATACAATCCGTTATCATTAAAAGATGCTGTTGAATGGAGTAAGCATTTAATGAAACTATTTGAAGATAACAATGTTACGATATTAAGAATGGGATTACATCCTTCAGAAGGATTAATTACAGGAAATAATTTAGTTGCCGGACCTTTTCACGTATCGTTTAAAGAATTGGTAACGACAGCAATTTGGAAAGATATTGTTAATGAAAAAACCAAAGACATTAATGCCGAAAAAATTATTGTGGAAGTTTCTCCCAAGGCAATAAATTACACAATCGGCTATAATGCATCAAATAGAAAGTTTTTAAATGAAAGATTTCGCGCAGTTTCATTTACCACTAATGATGGGTTAAATGGGTATGAATGTAATATTTACGCAGAATGATAATTATTCACGATAAACGTTTGCCGGAAGAAGCAATTCAAAATCTTCAAAAATACGGAGATTGTTTACCCTTTTATTCTGAAAACATTACATACAAAGAAATAGCAGGTCACCCGGATATTTTTTTCTTACCAACGGAAAAATTTGTCATTGTTGCGCCAAATACACCACAACATTATATTGATTATTTGAAAAAACAGAATGTTACATTAATTATCGGACAAAATTCGGTAGGAAATAAAAAAGAAGATTCAACTTGTTACAATGCAGTAGTTTCAGATAATTATATTATTCACAATAAAAACTTTACAGACCAATCCATCTTTCAAAACATTAAAGAAAAAGAATTTATTCAAGTAAATCAAGCCTACACCCGTTGTTCTTTGTTGCCACTAAAAAACGATTGCTTCATTACATCCGACAGGGGCATTGAAAAAGAGTTACTTAACAACAAGCTAACTTGTCTGTATGTTTCTCCAAAAGAAATTGAGTTGCCGGGATTTCCATACGGATTTATCGGCGGCTGTATGGGAATTTTCGAGGATAAAGTTTTCATCATCGGGAATCTTGATTTTCATCCCGAAGGGAAAAAGATTGAAGCATTCTTACACGAAAATGATTATCAGATAATTAGTTTATATGATGGAAAATTATTTGATGGAGGGAGTATTTTTTTTATCAATAATTTCTATAATCCTCGCTTTTCTTTTCGTACTTCAATGAATTCAACATTGCAGCTTTAACATTAATAGTAAAGTTCCAACTTTGGTGTCCACCGAATGGAATCCAATTAAAACTCATTTCCCAGCAATGTAAATCGCGATAAACGGAGAGGCTTGCATAAGTCAATTTCAGTGCTTTAATATCATAAGTAAGGTTATAGCTTACTTTCCATTTTGGAGTAATATTAACACTTCCATTACACATAATTGCATTAATTATTGTAATTTGTCTATCGTACTCCCCATTAATCATTACATTTTTAATTACATAATTAAAATTATAATCAAAAGTCACACTCCACGCATTATTCCAATCAATATAATCGAATGAATTGTACAAGATTGGGTCAATTTCATAATAATCTGTATTAGTTTGTTGAGTTTGTGACGTGTTTTTCTTTTTATTTTTAAAAGTATTTTGATTTAAGTTGTAAGAAAAGCCCAAGGTCCATGTTTGTGATGGAGGTGCAAATAATCTTTTCTCCGTTTTCCAAATAAATTCATTCATCATTTTACCTTGTTCGTTTACTTTATACGGACTTAATTGTGTTGAGTAGTTGATGTTTAATCCTTTAATAATTGATGTTCTTCCAGAAATGGAAAGAGGAGCAAGATTTAAAGAATCTTTGGCAAAATCATAATATGTTGACAATGAAAGATTTTCTATTAGCTTGATTTTCTTAGTTCCGGTAATAGTATCGTTTTTTGATCTAACTTTTATTTCAAGATTATTTCCGAGAGAAAGGGCAATTCTTCCTGACGCACCATCTGCGGGATAACCATATAAAGAGTTAAATTTACCCACATTATAGATAGAATATTTTACCCAGTCACCATCTGCATTTTCATATTCATCATAATTTCCCCAAAAAGGTGTACCGAAATCGGGCGAGTAATTAAAAGAAAGATTTGGTGTAAACACATGACGTATAGCTCGTAGAGGACCTTTTTTAAAAGGAAGATTTCCATATAAAGTTGTTCCGAGATTGGCACTAAAGTTAAAGTCGCGCGCAGCTTTAAATTTATATATTTCATTGACTACAACGTGTGGTGCAATTGGTTTATCATCAATGTATGTAGTGTCTTTTTGATAATAAGCATCAGCGTATTTCGAATACCATCTCTCGTTATATTCTGCTGAAATTGAAAAGTTTACAACTTTAAAAACATTTGTATTAAAACTTGCTTTAGCAGAGTGTTTAATACCGTTTTTCATCTTTGGAAGAATAGGTTCAACAAGCAACAAAGAATCAACCGATGTAATTTCATTTTTTCCAATCATCGAATAGTTGAAACTGATTTTTTCATACCAACGAGTTTTTCCTATCTGAACTTTTCTTTTAAAAGGATTAATTTTAACTAACGAAAGCGCAAATTCCGGAAGGGTAAAAGTCATAGTTTTTGTTTTGGTGTTTTGTGAATGTCCGGCACTAAGAGTAAGATTGATTTTATTTTTTGCGAAAGACGTTTGGTATGCTATACTTGATTTAAAAGTATTTGAAAGATAGTCTGTTGTTGTTGCCGGATTATTTTTATTGAAGGAGCTTGTCACAAAATTAACATTAGCGCTGAATTTACTATTTGGGCGCGCTTTTGGGTCTTGATTATGCACCCAAGTAATTTTAAAGTCATTGCGAGAAGTATAATCCGGTGTGTTTTTAATTCCCAATTTGTTATTAGCAAAACTAAAACTAAAACTACCGTTGAATTTATATCTTTTACTATATCGAAGAGAAGGTTTTATTGCCCAACTTCCGCGGGTATAAATATCTCCTAATATTTTTAAATCGAGATAATCATTTATATGCCAATAATAACCACCGTTTTCCAAGAAAAAGCCTCTGTCTTGCGAGTTACCGTAAGCCGGAATAACAATTCCCGAAGTGCCACCTTCAATATTTGGGAAAATCGCAAAAGGTAATCCGAGAGGAGTTGGAATTCCCTCAATTTGAAGGTAAGTTAATCCGGCAACAATTTTATCATCAGGAATAACCTTTCCTTTATTGAAACTAAATTGATAATGAGGATGTTCATGGTCACAAGTAGTAAAAGCGCCATGTCTAACCAATGTTGTATTGTCTTCTAATAATTTTACTTTTTCTCCATGCAAGAAACCTTCACCTTGTTGAGTAATAATACCGGTAACATATCCTTTATTTGTATTAAAATTATACTTAATAGTTTCTGCATCAAACTCTTGATCTCCATCTTTGAACTTAGGCTTTTGAACTAATTTTCCTTGTTCATTATAGTAGCCGCGAGCGAAAAGAGTCATTTCTACCATATCAAGTTCGGCATAACCGGCTTCAATATGCATATTACCGTAATCAATGACGACATTATTATA
>JAJDHA010000075.1 GCA_030265965.1 Odoribacter sp. OttesenSCG-928-L07 | reverse complement strand
CTACGGATTGATTATAAAAATCACTCTCTTCGGTTTCCATTTTCTTAAAGATTAATTAGATTGCAAAGTAAGCGACTTTTTTGTAATATATTATGATGAATTTTTCTTAAAATATGTTTGATAATTCTGATTTAAGAAAAATTGGATTTTGTAAGGGTGACGGGTGACATGTGACGGGTGACGGGTGACGAGTGACGAGTGACAGGGCAAACGCATTAAAAGATGAATAAAAAAGATTACACCCAATACCCCACAGGATTTTCTCCTCTTTCTGCAACTTCAATATCAAAATCACTAAACCTACTTTTAATAATATCTACAAACCATTCGCGAGAAAATTGCTCGGTTTCATAATGCCCGGCATCGATTAACAATAACTTTTTGTCGGGAGAGAAAAATTCGTGATATCTCACATCTCCGGTAATGAAAACATCTGCGCCTTGACTTATGGCTTGAGGTAACAAAAATGCGCCTGCTCCTGTGCAAATAGCAACTTTTGAAATCATATTTCCGGTAAACTTAGAATGTCGTAAAACCGGAGCTATCAACAATTCTTTTGTTAGACTTAGAAAGTCCTTTTCTGCAAGCGGTTGGGGCAATCTGCCGATTACCCCACTTCCGGCAAGCATATTTTTATTTTCCAAAACTAAAATATCATAAGCTGGTTCTTCATACGGGTGCGATTGCAATAAAGCGTTTATTACATTATGTAGTTTGTGCGCAGGAACAATTACTTCGATCTTCTTTTCCGGCTCAAAGTGAATTTTATTGATTTCGCCAACAAATGGATTTGCGGCATCATTACCTTTGAAAGAACCTATACCTTCTGATGAAAAACTACAAGAATCGTAATTTCCAACATTTCCTGCACCGGCTTCGAAAATTGCCTTCGAAACTTTTTCCGTATGATCAATAGGAATAAAACATGATAGTTTATACATTTTTGTTGCAGTCGGTTCTAATACTTTACTGTCTTTCAAGGAAAATCTGTCAGCAACAACAAAGTTTAATCCTCCTTTGATATTATCAAAATTCGTGTGCGCCGCGTAAATTGCAATATCGTGCTTTATCGCTTTCATTATCAGTCGGGTAGTAAGATCGTTGGTTGTAATCTTCTTTATTGCTCCGAAAATAATAGGATGGTGCGTAATAATTAATCCGACTTTTTTCTCAATTGCTTCATCAAGAATTTCTTCTGTGAAATCTAAGGCAGTCAATACTTTATCGACTTTCTTATTTGTGTCGCCGACTATTAATCCTACATTATCCCAGCTTTCTGCATACGCGTGCGGCGCCGATTCTTCGATAATCTTCGCCAAATCTTTTATTTTAATCGAAATCATTTAATTAGATGTTATCAGTAATATTCTTTTTTACTTTTTCAACTTTGTTTTTTAACTGTTTAAGTTTAATAGAAACGTATATTGCATGAATTCCAATAATGATAAATCCAACACCTGTAAATACAACAAGTGCAAGAGCTGACGCCATCGGATTTAAAACAAGCAATATACCTAATATTAATATAATTATACTTAATGTCAATAAATATCCCCAATTTTTAATATTATATTGGCGTAGTTCAATAGAGAATCCGATTAAGTAGATTGATCTGAAAATTATAAGAAATCCTACAAAAAACGGAAGAGTAGTCATTGAAATTTCAGGATAAACCATTAATATTAAACCTAAAATTACACCGAGAATGCCAGAAGCTAACGACCAACCCCATCCATCCATCTCGTCTTTATTTGAGATAGAGAAGATGATGTCAATCAAACCGATGACAAAGAATGAAACGCTAAATAAAACCGATAAGGTTACGTAAGATGCGGCGGGAGTTACGAGAACCCAGATGCCTAAGATGATAAATAAAATTCCTGCAATTAATGCAAGATACCAATTCTTAATAGAATTTTTTACTGTTTTAAAAAAAGTACGTGCCATAAATGAAATTTTTGATTTTGCCTACTCTATAAAGTTTTCGGCTACCCTTTTAACTTAGCAAAGGTCAGAATTTTTTTCTAATTAAACCAAACTTTTATTATTAATTATTCAAAAATCTCCTTTCTCCTTTCTCCTTTCTCCTCTAAATGAATTATCTTTGCAAAAATGTTTTATAATTATGAGTAAGTCTAAAAGAATTAAGATTATTGATTTGTTGAAAAGTGAAAGTTACGATTCAACAGTTGTTGTAAAAGGCTGGATTAGAAATAAAAGAGTCAGTAAAAATGTTGCTTTCTTGGCAGTAAACGACGGCTCTACTGTAAATAATTTGCAAATTGTTATTAATGACCCGAATGATGAACTGACTTCAAAATGTTCTGTCGGTTCGTCTATTGCTTGTGTCGGAAAATGGGTAAAATCTCAAGGAGATAAACAAGCGGGAGAATTAATTGCCGAAAATTTGGAAGTAACAGGTTTCGCTGATCCTGAAATTTATCCTTTACAACCAAAGAAACATTCTTTGGAATTTCTCAGAGAAATAGCGCATTTGAGGTTTAGAACAAATATTTTCGGCGCAGTTTTCAGAATCCGCCATTCGATGGCTTATGCAATTCATAAATTCTTTAATGATAAAGGATTCTTTTATATTAATACACCTATAATCACTGCTTCCGATTGCGAAGGCGCCGGCGAAATGTTCCATGTTACAACAATGGATCTGTTAAATCTTCCGAAAGATGAATTTGGCGCAATTGATTATTCTCAAGATTTCTTCGGTAAAGAAACAAGCTTAACTGTCTCCGGACAACTTGAAGGTGAGCTTGCAGCATTAGCTTTGTCGGAAATCTATACTTTCGGACCAACGTTCAGAGCTGAAAACTCAAATACTACAAGGCATTTAGCTGAGTTTTGGATGATTGAACCTGAAATGGCTTTTTACGACATTAACGACAACATGGACCTTGCTGAGGAAATGTTGAAATATGTAGTAAAATATGCTTTGGATAATTGTTTAGACGATTTGAAGTTCTTGAACGACAGATTAATCAATGAGGAAAAAGATAAACCGCAAAACGAACGTTCGCCAATGACATTAATCGAAAAATTGGAATTTGTTTTGGCTAACGATTTTGCTCGTATCACTTACACAGAAGCTGTTGATATCCTCAAAAATTCAAATCATAATAAAAAGAAAAAATTCAAATATCCTGTTGATAGCTGGGGAATCGACTTGCAATCAGAGCACGAAAGATATCTCGTTGAACATCATTTTAAGAAACCGGTAATTCTTACCGATTATCCGAAAGAAATCAAAGCTTTCTACATGAAACAAAATGATGATGGGAAAACGGTTAGAGCAATGGATATTCTTGTTCCGCAAATTGGTGAAATTATCGGCGGTTCGGAAAGAGAAGCCGATTATGATAAGTTGCTTACCCGCATGAGGGAAATGGGTATTCCTGAAAAAGAAATGTATTGGTATCTTGATACTCGTAAATTCGGAACAGTAGAGCATAGCGGTTTCGGACTCGGTTTTGAACGTTTGATACTTTTTGTTACCGGAATGAGTAATATTCGCGATGTAATTGCTTTCCCGCGTACTCCGGGAAATGCGGAATTTTAAAATGTTACAACAATGTTAAATCAGAAACTTCAATTAAAACAACAACAGAAACTTTCTCCGCAGCAAATTCAATTAATGAAGTTGTTGCAGTTGCCCGTTATTGCACTTGAACAAAGAATTAAAGAAGAGATTGAAGAAAATCCAGTCTTAGAAGATGCCAGCGATATCGGTACAACTGATGATTACGACGAAAACGAAACTTCATCAAAACAAGATGAGTTTGATGAGTCGGGAGAATACGAAAGTAATGATTCTGATGTTGATAATGAATTTTCTTTGGAAGATTATCTCAGCGATGATGATGACGACATTCCTGCATACAAATTATACGCAAATAACACAAGTAAAGATGATGAAAGAAGAGAGATTCCGATAGCATCTCGTAAAAGCTTTTTGGATTTTCTTCAAGAACAAATGCTCATGCTTGATATTGATGATGAACAATACATCATCGCTGAATATATTATAGGTAATCTTAATGAATCAGGTTATCTTAATCGAGAATTAACTTTTTTATCTGATGATTTAATTACAACAGAAGGTATTGATGTTTCTGCCAGCGAGATTGAAAAGGTATTGTTTAAGATACAAACATTAGATCCGCCGGGTGTTGGTGCTAGAAATTTACAGGAATGTTTATTGATTCAATTAAGACGATTACCGCAAGATGAAGACGTTGTGAATGCAACAGCTATCATTGAGAAATGTATTGATGAGTTTACGAAGAAACATTACAATAAAATTCTTTCAAAATTAAAAATTACTGAAGAACAATTGAAAGAAGCGGAGAGAGTTATTTTAAAACTTAATCCGAAGCCGGGAAATTCGATGAGCGAAACAGCTAAAACAGTAGGATATATCATCCCTGATTTTTTTGTAAATATTGTTGATGGCGAACCGGTTTTGAGTTTAGCGTCTCAAAATATTCCGGATTTAAAAATTAAGAACAGTTATAGAAATATGCTTCGCGAATACAATACTTCATCAGAAGAATCAAAAAAAGAAGCAGCTGCATACATTAAACAAAAAATCGAATCCGGAAAAACTTTTATCGATTTAATCAACCAAAGGCAAAAAACTTTGACCAATACTATGCAGACCATCATAGAGTTGCAATATGATTTTTTTGTCACAGGGGATGAGGTAAAATTGAAGCCGATGGTTTTAAAAGATGTTGCCGATAAAATTGAGATGAATATTTCCACCGTTTCGAGAGTTGTCAATAGTAAATATGTTAGAACTCCGTATGGAACTTTTCTTTTGAAGCATTTCTTTTCAGAATCAATGGAAAATGACTCTGGCGAAGAAGTGTCAACGCGAGAAATTAAAGCAATTATGCAAGAATGCGTTGATAATGAAGATAAAACGAAACCATTGACAGATGATGAACTAATGGAAAAGTTGAATGACAAAGGTTATCCGATTGCTCGAAGAACAGTTGCAAAATATCGCCAACAATTGAATATTCCTGTTGCGAGATTAAGGAAACAGATATGATTAATATTCCGGAGTAAACGAAATTCCAACGCAAATTGGA
>JAJDHA010000074.1 GCA_030265965.1 Odoribacter sp. OttesenSCG-928-L07 | reverse complement strand
GCAAAAATATCCCACACGGATTTATAACGATTAGAAATGCTGGAGGGAATACACCTGGAGTAATAAATCCAGATTTACCTTGGATAGCACAACCTGTAAAACAGAGAATAGGAACTTTGAAAGATAGACTTGTCCGCTTGAAAAAAATTGAACAATCAGGAAGCGAAGACGAATATCTTTTCGCGGCAAAATCTTGGTACGAGTTACTTCGAGAAGGTTGGGAAAGAGCTGTTGAAGAACGACTTTTTAAAGGTGTGGTAGAAAGATTTTTGTTAGGTGTTCAAACTCAAAAGTTGAAAAAGGTAAATATTACAGATGAGTTTTTAGCGGATATTGAAAGAGGGATGACAGAAAGTTCAAGTTGGATACATGATGCTGCCGCAGGACTTAATCCAACACCACCAAATACAACAAAAGCAGAAACCGACTTAAATAGTCTTAGTGAATTTGCAACTAAATGTGTGCCAGCGTAATAAAACAATAAAATGGGCAGCCGATAACAAGCATATTGGCAAAATGGCGGCAGAAGCCCCGCAGAAAGGGAAGTTTAAACTTGCAAGTTCTTCTCCCGCAGGAAGTTTATCTCAGCCGCCACTTCGCCAATATGCTGGACGTTGTGTGCAAGCTTAAAGAACCGACACCGAGAACAGAAACCGACAGAAAATGAAACAAGAAAATAAATGGATTTTAACTTAAAACTGTTTTATAGAATAGCATTTTGGATTAGTCTGACAGGACTGATTGCTATTATATCGGACTTTGGATTTTATCAAAACGACTTTTCTCAACGACTTTTAGACACGTTTTACTTTGTTGTACTTGGAATTGGCTTGATTTCAACTTTTGCCCGATACATACAGGACAGAAAATTATTTAAACGAAAGGCGTTTATTTTCGACCTTCTTTCAGTTGGTTTTACAGTTTGGCTATATTATATGTATCTGTTTGTTGGCGTACCGTTTGAAACAGACTTGATACTTGAAAATCCCATTTGGGTAAAAATTGCAGTGCTAGTCACGTTCATACGAGAATTTTCAGAACTCAAAATAAATTTCAATAGGACTTTTCTAAATCCTGCCCAACTTTTCATACTGAGTTTTTTGGTTATCATACTTATAGGCTCATTCTTATTGATTTTACCCAATGCCACTTATGACGGCATTTCTTACTTGGACGCATTATTTACTTCAACAAGTGCGGTTTGTGTTACGGGATTGGTCGTAGTGGACACAGGAACACATTTTACATTGTTCGGTCAGACCATTATAATGATTTTGATTCAAGTAGGTGGATTGGGAATTCTGACTTTTGCGAGTTATTTCAGCTATTTCTTTAAAGGTGGTACAACCTACGAAAACCAATTGGCATTAAGTGATATGACCAGTTCAAGAAAATTGGGAGAAGTATTTTCAACCTTGAAATACATTATTCTCATCACATTTGGAATAGAGTTTTTTTCAGGAGCTTTGATTTACACGAGTATTGACTCCAGTAATTTTGCTTCGCAATCTGACCAACTTTTCTTTTCCGCTTTTCACTCAATTTCCGCCTTTTGCAATGCGGGTTTTTCCACATTGAACGATAGTTTATATGATACAGGTTTTCGCTTTAATTATTATCTGCAATTGGTTGTCATTTTGACGTTTGTCTTAGGCGGTTTGGGCTTTCCAATTGTTGTAAACATTCTTAAATTCTTAAAATACAAAATAATAACACTGTTTTCGCCACGCAAAAGCAAATACAGACCTTGGGTGCTAAACTTAAACAGTCGAATTACTTTAATTACAACCCTTTCCATTTCATTAGTCGCTTTTATAGTTTTCTATTTTCTTGAATACAACAACACCTTAGCCGAACACAGTGGATTTGGAAAAGTAGTTACGGCACTTTTTGGAGCAACCACACCAAGAACGGCAGGGTTTAACACTATAGACACAGCTGCAATGGCGTTTCCAACTTTGATGATGGTTTTTCTTTTAATGTGGATAGGGGCTTCGCCCCAATCTACAGGTGGCGGTATTAAAACCAGTACTTTTGCCATTGCAACATTGAATATTTTGAGTTTTGCAAAAGGGAAATCAAGAATTGAAATTTTTAGACGTGAAATAGCTGAAATTTCTGTGCGTAGAGCATTTGCTATAATTTCATTGTCTTTAGTTGTAATCGGCCTTGCCATAATGTTCATATCAATTTTTGACCCCGAAAAACAATTATTAGACATTGCATTTGAGTGTTTTTCGGCATATAGTACCGTTGGGCTAAGTTTAGGGATTACAGGAGATTTGAGTAGTGCCAGCAAATTTGTAATAATCGTAGTTATGTTTGTGGGTCGTATCAGTATGTTATCGTTGGTAATTGCGGTATTCAAGAAAATCAAACATAAAAACTACAGTTACCCAAAAGAAGAAATCACAATAAACTAAAAACATTTAAAGATGAAATATATCATATTCGGACTTGGAAACTTTGGTGCATCATTAGCCCAAAAATTGACCGAACAAGGCAATGAAGTTATTGGAATTGATTCCAGTATGGCAAAAGTAGATGCGTATAAAGAAAAAATTTCTCATACCATTTGTATGGATGCCACAGACGAGTTTACCGTTTCAGGACTGCCATTAAAAGAAACAGACATTGTACTTGTTGCCATTGGCGAAGACCAAGGAGCAAACATTATGACAACTGCCCTACTGAAAAACTTTGAAGTAAAAAGATTAATCAGCCGAGCTATAAATCCACTACACGAAAAAGTTTTACAAGCTATCGGAGTAGATGAAATTGTACACCCCGAAGAAGAAACAGCTGAAAGGTGGGCTAAAAAACTTTGCCTTAGTAATGTAGTAGATTCATTTGAACTGAATGACGATTACAGTATCATTGAAGCAAAAGTTCCGAGCGACTATATTGGAAAAACAGTCCGTGAAGTCGGTTTTCGTAGAGAGCTTAATTTATTGGTGCTAACAATCATCAAAAAAGTTGAAGTGAAAAGCATTGTCGGTAAATCCAAAATTGAAACTCAAATACAAGGTGTAGCATCAGCAGACAATAAACTTGAAGCAGACGATATTTTGGTTCTCTATGGTTCAAACAAGGATTTGCAAATATTCCTAAAACAAAAATTGAGATAATGAAGAAAGTAGCGACAATAATCTTGCTTTTTGGTTTATTCACATCTTGTAATTTACCAGACGATAAAACAGAGAATGAAAAATCTGAAATGGGTTCGATAGAACAAGAAATAAAGAGTATTCCAGAAAATAAATTGTCTGTAATTGTCATTGATGACTGCGAATACATCATTTACAAGGAAGACAAAGACGCAAATTCTTCTTATGGTTTTATGGCTCATAAGGGTAATTGATCAAACCCAATTCATCAATGCAAGTAAGAAGTTTATTTTTGTTTCTACTTTGGTTTTCAACCACTTTGCTTTATGCTCAAAATGACAGTATTTGGCAACAAAAACCAACATTAAATCTTTCGGGTTTCTTGGACGTGTTTTATGTTTATGATTTCAACCAACCACAAGGAACGGAAAGACAGCCATTTCTTTTCAATCACAACCGACACAACGAGTTTAACCTGAATTTAGGATTTGTAAAACTTGGCTTGGAACATTCAAAATATCGGGCAAATTTGGCTTTACAAACAGGTACATATTCAAACGACAACTATTCAGCCGAACCCGGACTATTGAAAAATATATTTGAAGCAAATGTTGGTTTATCACTTAACAAGAAAAATAATCTTTGGATAGATGCAGGAGTTTTTGCTTCACACATTGGTTTTGAAAGTGCCATTTCCAGCGATAATTGGACAATGACACGTTCTTTGTTGGCTGAAAACTCACCTTATTTTTTATCAGGAGCAAAATTAACTTACAACCCAAACGACAAATTGGAAATTGCAGGATTAATTGTTAACGGTTGGCAACGTATCCAACGCCTTCAAGGAAATTCCTTACCCTCATTTGGTACTCAAATAAATTACAGTCCAACTGAAAAAATTAGTTTTAATTGGAGTACGTTCATTGGCACAGTCGACCCAGACACAACAAGACGAATGCGTTATTTCAACAATTTTTACGGACAGTTTCAATTCACAGACAAATTTGGCTTAATCGCAGGTTTTGACATTGGGACACAGCAGAGAACAAAAAACAGTTCAGTTTACGACCTTTGGTTTAGCCCAGTTCTTATTGGACAATTCAGTATTAAAAAGAATTGGAAAACCGCAATCAGAGCAGAATATTATCAAGACGAAACAGGAATCATCATCCCGACAAGCACACCAAATGGATTTAAAACAGCAGGTCTTTCATTAAACTTTGACTACTCACCGACAGAAAACATTATTTGCAGACTTGAAGGACGTTGGTTAAACAGCAGAGACCAAATTTTTGAAACTAAAACCGCTTTGACAGACAACAATTTTATCATAGCGACATCAATAGCAATCAGATTTTCAGAGACAATAAAGAAGTAAAATGCAATTCTATAAAACAGACGGAAGAAGAAAGCCAGCACACAACAGGCGTTTGGCTCAATGGCGGGTGACGTGGTTAATTGAACATTCTACCTCGCATCAACTTTTGTGGTGTATTGACAGTTTTGTGCTCCGAAATCCGCCACTGCGCCAAGCGCCAAAACGTTAGTGGCAAGCTCGCGGTTTGACGGTAAAAATGATACTTAAAAAAATATATGAATTATAAAATATTATTTATTGGGATTGCATTCATATCAACAATAAAATTAAATGCACAAACAACATATATAACTGATAGTGAAAAAGATATATATTGGCAACCAAATACAATTATTGAATTTTCAGACTATAAAGCCCAAAGCGATGAAACTTGTTTGATGTATAATGAGAAATATGGGCTGACAATGGTCTCAAGCATTGACATCCGAGGAGTAGTCGATATATCAAAGAAAAAAGGAAAATATGATAAATTTTATCTAGCTCCTGTTTTTTGCAAAAGTTGTTCTTGTATTCTAACAGAAGATACTTTAACTTTAGAGGTTGATCGTCTAATATTTGATTTGGCAGAATTATCAGCAAGAAATGCTCGAAGAGAGTTACTTGACATACAAAAAGAAATGAATGCAGATAATACATATTCAATGTTTTTTACAACAATAAAAAACAAATGGACTGAAAACATGTATTCTATTTCTGGAACCATCATTAGAGAAGTATTAATTGAAAAGAAAGACAGTGCTTATGTAAACTGGAGAGAATTGGTTGATGAACTTTTGATTGAAACGGAATCATACATAACTAAACCTGAAGAATGTTATCGATTAATAAAAAACCAGCCGATTGAAAAAGGATATAAAATGCCAAAAACAATTATGGGAGATATGAGAAATAAAAATGAAGAATAAAACCGCCTGCCACTAACAAGCAA
>JAJDHA010000073.1 GCA_030265965.1 Odoribacter sp. OttesenSCG-928-L07 | reverse complement strand
TCCATTCTCAATTCTCCATTCTCAATTCTCCCCTACTGCATTGAGCCGCCGACAATATCTAATAATTCATTTGTTATTGCTTGTTGACGCGATTTGTTGTATTGTATTTTTAACGATTGTAATAATTCGTCTGCGTTATCTGTTGCAATTTGCATTGCAACGGTTCGCGCTGAGTGTTCGGAAGCAATAGAATCGAGCATCACAGTATAGAATTTTAGTCTGATAACTTTTGGAATAAGCATATCTAACAATTCTTGTCTGCCGGGTTCGATTACATAATTTACTTCGTATTCAATTTGTTCATGATGCCTTCTGTCGTCCTCATTTAAGCGAGACACTTCATGCGAAATATTAAAGGGCAAATAAATTTCGCGCGTTAGCAATTGGGTTGTAGTGGTTTTGAAATGTTGATATATAAATTCAATTTTATCTACTTCTCCTGTTAGAAACATTTGTGATAGTTGGTCGGCAAACTGAGCTATATCCTCATAATTAGGCTTATGCACAAATTCATCTAATTCTTTATCTAAAACATTTGGAAGACGACATGCATATTCGCTGACTTTTTTTCCAATAGGAATCACCAAAATATTTTCTTTGCCAAGATATGAGTATTCTTCAATGGTACTTTCCAACAATTTAATCACACCTGAATTAAATGCGCCGCACAATGATGTATTCGATGACACAACAACAATAGCAACTTTTTTCACTTCGCGCTCTGTTGAGAAAGGGATAAAAAGTTTCGATTCATCTCTTTTCTCATATTCAAGGAAGTTGTTAAGTATTTCATTCAATTTGTGTTGATACGGAAAAAATTCATTGACTGCCCTCTGTGCTTTATGAAGTTTGGCTGATGACACCATCTTCATTGCCGAAGTAATTTGTCGGGTTGAATTTACCGATTGTATCCTTGTTTTTACTTCTTTTAATGATGCCATTTTAATCTACTAATAAGCTTTGACAAACTTCTGCTGCAACTTTCTCAATTATTGAAGCTACCTCTTCATTGATATTTCCTTGTTTTAACACATCAAGAACATCTTGCTGATGTATTGACTCCAAGCTAATAAGGAATTTCTTTTCAAATTCTTGCACTTTTTCTTCCGGAATACTTGCGAGTAAGCCTTGCGTTCCGCAATAAAGAACTGCAATCTGTTTTTCTACAGACATTGTATTATGTAACGATTGGATAAGCAAATGAGAATTTTTTCTACCTTTATCAATTGTCATTGCCGTAACTGCGTCCATTTCACTACCGAACTTAGCAAAAGCCTCTAACTCTCTATATTGAGCTTGGTCAATTTTCAGAGTACCGGCTATTTTTTTCATCGCTTTAATTTGAGCGTTACCACCAACGCGAGATACGGAGATACCAACATTGATTGCGGGTCTGTTTCCTTGATTAAACAAGTTTGTATCCAAGAAAATTTGTCCGTCGGTAATGGAGATAACGTTTGTTGGGATATATGCCGATACGTCTCCGGCTTGTGTTTCAATAATTGGAAGTGCTGTAAGTGATCCGCCGCCTTTAACTTTTCGCACGAGTGATTCCGGCAAATCGTTCATTTGTATTGCAACCTCATCTTGACCGATAATTTTTGCAGCGCGCTCGAGCAAACGTGAATGCAGGTAGAAAATATCTCCGGGATATGCTTCTCTTCCAGACGGACGGCGCAAGATAAGCGAAACTTCTCTGTAAGCAACAGCTTGTTTCGACAAATCGTCGTAAATAACTAAGGCATGCCTTCCGGTATCTCTGAAATATTCGCCGATAGCTGCTCCGGCAAAAGGAGCAAAATACTGCAAAGCTGCAGGATCCGCTGCTGTAGCCGCAACAATAATCGTGTAATCCATTGCTTCGTGCTCGCGCAAGGTATTTACGATACTCGCAATAGTCGAAGCTTTTTGTCCGATTGCAACATAAATACAATAAACAGGATCACCTTCATCAAAGTTTCTTTTTTGGTTGATGATAGTATCGATAGCAATACTTGTTTTTCCTGTTTGTCTGTCGCCGATGATTAGCTCACGTTGACCGCGACCGATTGGGATCATGGCATCAATAGCTTTGATACCTGTTTGCAGCGGTTCGTTTACCGGTTGTCTAAAAATTACACCGGGAGCTTTTCTTTCGAGCGGCATTGTCAGTTTTTCTCCGCCGATAGGACCTCTTCCATCAACCGGATTACCGAGAGGATCGATAACTCTTCCAAGTAATTTTTCACTAACATCAATTGAAGCTATCTTAGAAGTACGCTTAACAATATCGCCTTCTTCAATTTTTTCTGTTGGACCAAGGAGAACTGCACCAACGCTATCTTCGTCGAGGTTCATCACAATAGCCTTAACACCATTATCAAATTCAAGCAATTCATTAGCTTCAGCATTTTTCAATCCGTAGATTCTTGCAACGCCGTCGCTTACTTGTAAAACAACTCCGATTTCGGCATACTGAATCTTAGCATCAATGCCTTCAAGTTGCATTCTAAGTATTTGAGATACTTCGCTTGCTTTTATTTTATCTGACATAATTAAATTTTTATACGATTCGTCTATTTCTTTCGACTAATTCTTTATTAATCAATTTGATTTGACCGGCAATACTTGCATCGAGCAATTTGCTGTCATATTCAATAATAAATCCGCCAATAATATCTTTATCAATAACATAGTGAAACTCAACAGTTCCTTCACGACCTCTAAGCAAAAACTTTTTAAGTTTATCAATAGACTCTTCATTCCAAGGGACAACAGTTGTTAATTTGCCGTAAAAGATATTATGGCGTTTTCTATAAGCATCTCTAAATTCCAATGCCATAAAATGAATACTTGCTTCTCTTTTATTTTTAATGATAAGATCAACAAATCTCAAAAAGGCATCACAAACATTTTCACCTGCAGCAGTAACGATAAGTTTTTTCTTATCTTCTTGACTAACGATTGGATTTTCGAGTGCTTTAACTATCTTAGGGAAGTCGGTAAAGTTTTTAGCGAGGTTTTTCATATTACGATAAACATCTTTAACCATGCCGACTTCCGTAGAATAGTCGAGAAGAGCCTTAGCATATCGAGCCGGAATTAAACTTATATCCATAGTTTACTAATTTTTTAAAGTATCTATTTCATCAAGCATTTCTTTGATAACAGACATTTGTTTGTCTTGGTTATCCAATTCTTTTCTGATGACTTTTTCTGCAATGTTTACAGATAATTCTGCAACTTGAAGACGAAGTTCATTAAGAATATTTTCGCGTTCGATTTGCATTTGGGATCTTGCATCTTCTACTATTTTATTAGCTTCGGATATTGCCTTTTGTTTTGCTTCATGGATAATTTTCTCTCTGGAATCAGTAGCATCTTTGAGAATTCGCGCTTGTTCTTCGCGAGTATCATCAATAAGTTGCTGCATTTCAGATTTAAGATTCTCCACCTGTTTGTTAGCTTCTTTAGCTGATTTGAGCGAGTCTCCTATGAAGTTTGCTCTTTTCTCAGCCATTTTTGTAATCACAGGCCATCCCCATTTAGCAAGAATGAAAAAGACAAGTCCGAATGCTACAAGCATCCAAATTACTAATCCGGGATCTGGCAACAATAATGACATAATATTATAATGCTAACAAACAAACGACAATAGCGAATAATGCAGCACCTTCGATAAGCGCTGCTACAACGATCATCGACATACGGATATCGTTAGCTGCTTGCGGTTGACGAGAAATTGCATCTAATGCGCTCGCACCAATTTTTGATATACCAAAAGCAGCGCCAACAACTACTATTGCTGCACTTAACGTAGCTAAACCTGCACCTAACACAGAAGCATCCATTAAAACTGATAATAAACTCATAATTTTTAATTTTTAATTTTTAATTTTTAATTTTTAATTATTACTAATATTTTTATTTAACATCTAATTTTTTATGGTTATGTGGTTGAACTTGCGCCAAACCAATAAATACTGCTGAGAGTAATGTAAACACATAAGCTTGAATATAAGCAACAAGTATTTCGAGAAAATTCATAAACACCATGAAAAGTATCGACACAACGGTCATTGTAGAATTTAAGGCTGCACCTAAGCTCGCAGTTACAAATACTAAACAACACAAACCGATTATGATTGCGTGTCCTGCTAAGATATTAGCAAACAAACGTATCATAAGTGCAAATGGTTTAGTGAAAATACCAAAGATTTCTATAATAGGCATAATCGGCGCCGGCGCTTTTAACCACATTGGAACATCGGGCCACAAAATTTCTTTCCAGTATTCTTTTGTTCCGAAAATATTTACAATAAAAAAGGTAAACATAGCTAAGGTAAAAGTAATTGCTATATTTCCGGTAAGATTTGCTCCGCCTGGAAATATCGGTACCAAACCTAATAAATTACTTATAAAAATAAAGAAAAATGCAGTAAGTAAATACGGAGCAAACTTTTTATAATTAGCACCAACACTCGGTTTAATAACATTATCGTGTACATCCATTATTAACAATTCAAACGCACCTCTGAAACCACGCGGCGCTTCACAATCTTCATCATGATTTTTGTACCAACGAACAACAGCAAAAACACATAACAACAATACTGTAATTGTTATGAATAACCCGACAACATTTTTCGTAATAGAAATATCAAACGGCCTGTATTCACTTCCATCAGCAAGCACTTCAACTATTTTTCCTTCATATTTTCCATCTTCAGCTCCAAAAGTAAACCCTTTGAAACTATTATGATGATGTAATTTTGAAGACAGAAAGATATTTAATCCCGAATGTTTGCTTATTACAATAACAGGTAATGGTATTGAAATATGTTTTTCTCCGATAGTAATTATATGCCATTCATAAGAATCTCCTGTATGGTCGAAGATCAACTCGCTAACGTTTAAATCTTTACCATCTTCGTTCTCACTATTTGCAAAACAATTCAGAGAAGCTGAAGTAATCAGTAAAACCAATATTGTTGATAATAACTTTTTCATTTTTAACTTTTAGAAATCTTCATAAACAACCAACTTTCAAGAATGAGATATACTACATAAAAGAACATAAACACAATTCCGAAAGCCATATTGTTAATATTCACAGCTTTAAAATACACAATTACAAATGCAAGACAAAGCACAAATTTTGCCGCTCTAATTATTGCATAAATTTTAAAATCAATTACAGACTTTTTCTTTTTAATAATCAAGAGAGTAATATAGCTACCTAAAAGTATCAATATATAAAACGAGGGAATTGTCGGGTATAAGTTGAAGTATTGCTCAGGCATAAAATAATAGAGCCATACAAAACCGAAAACGCCCATGATTAATAAGATTGCTGTGCTTAAAATTAACTTTGCTTTCATTTGAATATATTTTTGTTTCTAATTTATTTCGATATAATATTATAATTCTACACAAATTGAAACAACATCTTTTCTAACCTCGATAAAGCC
>JAJDHA010000072.1 GCA_030265965.1 Odoribacter sp. OttesenSCG-928-L07 | reverse complement strand
AATAAATTTCTTTGCAAAGGAAATTCAAAAGAATTTACAAGCAAAATAAATGTGGCATTTTAAATAAAAAATAGACAAAATTTCACTTTTAGGGGTGAAAAACTCCTTTTTGTGGTGAAATCTTGTCTATTCTTTTATAGAAAAGTGGTGAAATTATCTTATTATAGTCATTTCATCTATTAAATTTTGAGCTTTCCCAAGTTTTTCTATTACGAAAAGAATGAATCTTGCGTCAACGGAGATTGTTCTTTGCACTTTTTGTTCGAAAGAAATGTCTCCACTCATAGCTTCCCAATTACCATCGAAAGCTAATCCGATAAGATTGCCTTCGCCATCAAGAACAGGACTTCCGGAGTTGCCGCCGGTAATATCATTAGTTGTAATAAAATTTACAATCATTTGACCATCTTTGTCGGCATATTCGCCATAATCTTTTTTGTTGTATAATTCGATTAAATCGTTTGGCAAACCAAATTCCCAGTTGCCCGGAATATATTTTTCCATAACTCCTTCCATTGTAGAAACAAAGTCGTAAGTGATAACATCTGCCGGCTCGTACGAAGCAACTGAACCGTAAGTCAATCTCATTGTAAAATTAGCGTCCGGATAGAAATTTTTCTCAGGATACATTTCCATTAAAGCTTGCATGTAGAGGCGCGCAGCTTTACTTTCAACAATACTACTTTCATTAGTTAAAGTCAAAATATCGAAATAAGAATCTCTGATACTTGTTAAAATTGCAAACAACGGGTCTTTGTCTAAATTTTTTGGGTTATTAAACCAAGCATTTAACCGTTCTTGCGAAGTAAAGACTGATTTTTCAAAGGCTTTATTGATATATTTTGTAAAATCGCCATTATTTTTATCCCCAATTTTTGCAATTAATTCAGGCAGAAGTTCTTTAGGAATATCTTGATAAAATAAATTTAGAAGAGCTATGCTTGCATCTCTATCTAAATCAACATTATAATTTTTAAAGAAATCGACTGATGAAGCACGCAAACGTTCTATCAAACTTGCATAATCATTTTTTTCTTTGATTAGATTATTTACTCTAATATAATTCATCGAGTTAGCTATTGCTTCGCCACCTCTAAGTCCGGCCTCGATATGATATGTAAGTGCAGATTGATATTTTGACATTACTTCGTATCTCAGTTGGAAATCGTTCAGAACATTCCCATATTTTTCTTTTCGTTGTGCATTTTGGTTTATCCATTTAGTAAATTCGGCTTCAGTAGTTTCTTTCTTTTCAACAACTTTATTTCTTTTTAATTGTTTAACCTGACCTATGTAATATTTCCAATAATTACTTACACCTGCCTGTTTAGAAGCATATTGAATAAACACTTCCGGATCTGCATCCATGTGTTTGCGATAAACATCTAATTTTGTTGTACGACATTTTACCAATGATGGACCTTGATAATCGGTAATAAGTTTAACATTTTGGGAAGATGAATATCTATCTGTAGAGCCGGGATATCCGAGAATCATTGCGTAATCGCCTTCTTCGATTCCTTTTAGAGAGATTGGAAGATGATGTTTTGATTTCAATGGAATATTTTCTTCGGAATATGTTGCCGGTGAGCCGTCGGGTGCAGTATAAACGCGGAAGATACAGAAATCTCCTTTATGGCGCGGCCAAGTCCAATTATCAGTATCGGCACCGTATTTGCCAATTCCCCAAGGCGGACAAGCTACTAAACGAACATCTTCGTAAACATCATATTCAAACAGAATATATTGATTACCATGGTAAAAAGGGATAATTTGAACGCGAACATTTCTATCGCCTTTTTTATTGCTAACAGTATTCTTTATTACGTCAGCGATTTGTTTTTCGCGAGTTTCTTCATCCATTTCATCAGTAATGTTTTTTAGGATTACTTCGGTAACGTCTTCTACATAAGATAAAAACGACACTCTTAGCCCTGGATTTGCAAGTTCTTCTTTCAGTTCATAAGCCCAGAAGCCATCTGTAAGATAATCATGCTCTAATGACGAGTGAGCTTGCACTTGTCCGATTCCGCAATGGTGGTTTGTGAGGAGCAATCCATTGGGAGAAATAAGTTCTCCAGTACATCCGCCGCCGAATTGGACGATAGCATCTTTCAAGCTTGGTTTATTAAGATCGAAGATTTGGTCGGCAGTAAGTTTGCAGCCGAGAGCTTGCATTTGCGCGAGATTTTGTCCGTTAAGACTATAAGGCAACCACATGCCTTCATCAGCCATTAAGGTATTGAATGACATAAAGGTAATTGCCACCAAAGTTAGTAATATTTTTTTCATAAAAAATTATTTTGATTTAACATTATTTTTGCAAAGATACAAAAAACGGGTTCTTTCAGAGTGTGAAAAATGAAAATTCGACTTCGCTCAGCACAGGTATTTGAAAGCAAAATAAAAAAAAGTGTCTCCAAAAACTTGAAGACACTTTTTTATTTTATAAAATTCTAATATTAGAATCTGTAGCGAACGCCGAGGGCAACACCATTCCAGTATCCCCAATGTCCATCACCAAAACCTAAAACGTTAATCATAGGTCTCCAATCAAGAGATAATTGTAATGGAAAATTAAAATTATACTCCAATCCGATTTGTCCTAAAACACCTGCTGTGACTCCGATGTTATCAAAATTATAAATTCCAACATAAGCACCAGGTCCAACGTACCAATCGAATCCGGTAATACCGGCGATGTTCCATAACCATTGGTATGAAGCAGCAACTTGAAGACTAAAATGGTCATAATAGCCTAAGCCTATACCTCCGTCGATTTCAACTCTGTTAGCGCCAACTGGCAATTGGAATGAAACTTCCAAATTACCTCCGAGGCGAGCACCGAGAGTCATGTCATTTGTTTGAGCGTTTACAGCGCAAATTGTTGCTACTGCGAAACATAATGTTACAAATAATTTTTTCATAATACAAAATTTTAGTTTAAAAAATTAGTTAGTTTAGTTAGGATTTATATAAAATATTAATCTTCTTCTGCAGTTTGTTCTGCGTATTCTTTCAAGAGTTTATCTTGAACATCTGATGGAACTGCGCGATACTCATTAAACATCAATGAATAAGTAGCTCTACCTGAAGTGAGCGAGCTTAAAGCTGTTGAATATCTATTCATTTCAGCCAAAGGCACTTGAGCGCGAATTTTTTGGAAACGACCTTCAGAGTCCATTCCCATTACAAGACCTCTACGGTTTTGTAAGTCGGTCATAACGCCACCCATCATATCTTCAGGAACTAGAACTTCCACATCATAAACAGGTTCCATAATTTTTGGACCTGCTTGTTTGAAAGCTTCTCTGAAAGCATTACGTCCTGCTAATTTGAATGCCATTTCGTTTGAGTCAACCGGGTGCATTTTACCGTCGTAAACATAAACAACTATATCACGAGCATAAGAGCCTGTCAAAGGACCTTGTTCCATACGTTCCATAATACCTTTTAAAATTGCCGGCATAAAACGTGCGTCGATAGATCCACCTACGATACAGTTGTGGAACATAAGTTTTCCGCCCCAATCCATAATATATTCTTCACTACCTCTAACAGGAAAATCTGTAGGATGTGTATAACCTTCAACGTAAGGTTGAATCATCATGTGTACTTCTCCGAATTGACCTGCGCCGCCGGATTGTTTTTTATGACGATAAGATGCTCTTGCAGTTTTGGTAATTGTTTCGCGATAAGGAATTTTTGATGGGAATAAATCAATTTCAATTTTATTTTGATTATTCAAATACCATTTCATTGTGTTGATATGAGGTTCGCCTAAACCGCTGACAACCATTTGGCGTAACTCGCGACTAAATCCTGATCTCAATGATGGATCTACTTTTTGCAATTCGTTTAATGCCACGCCTAATTTTTCATCATCAGAGCTATTTACTGCCTTAATAGAAGTGAAATATATTGGTTCTGGAATATCAAATGGAGGAACTGTACCTATATTTGATTTAGCAGAGCTTAATGTTTGATTATTTCTGCTGTCTTTTAATTTAATTGTAGCTGCGATATCTCCTGCAACAACTTTATTGATTTTTGTACGGTTTTTACCGGCACAAACCATAATTTGCGAAATTCTTTCTTTAGAATCATTGTTCATATTAACCAAGTCTTGAGCTTCAGAAATTTCGCCGCCGTAAACTCTAAAATAAGAAACTTCACCAACGTGAGATTCTATTGATGTTTTAAAGATAAAAGCGCAAACAGGATCGCTAACTTTTGAATGAAGTTCAACTTTTGTTGAAGTAACAACAGGGTTAGCTTGATCAGGAGAGATGATATTATTGATTGCGAAATTCATAAGATAATCAACGCCCATATTATTTTTTGCTGATGTGCATAATAGTGGGAATAGATCTCTATTTTTTATACTTAATTTTAATCCGCGTGCAATATCTTCTGCTGACAAAGTTCCTTCTTCGAAGAATTTTTCCATTAATTCTTCATCACCTTCAGCGGCAGCTTCGATAAGGAATGATCTTAGTTCTTCAACTCTATCGGTAAATTCGCCGGTAACTTCTTCAACAGTTGCAGCTCCGCCATCTTTTCCGTATTTTAAAATTTTATTAGAAAGTACGTCAACGATTGCATTAAAACCATCACCTGTATTAACTGGGAATTGGAAAGGAACAACTTTATTTCCGAAAGCTTCTTTCAATTCACGAAGCACTTCATCAAATTTTGCTTTTTCAGTATCTAATTGATTAAGTACAAAAACAACAGGAGTTTGATATTTTGTAAGTACTCTCCATTGCATTTCAGTACCTACTTCTACACCTTCTTGAGCATTTATCACCATGAATGCTGCATCAGTAACTTTTGTAGAAGCATAAACTTCGCCGATATAGTCGGTAAAGCCCGGATTATCGATAAAATTAATTTTATGATCTTTAAATTCTGCATAGCAAACAGTTGAGCTGACTGAATTTTGTTTTGCGATTTCGATATCACGATAATCTGACACACTGTTTTTATCTTCTACAGAACCTCTACGGCTAATTACACCGCCTTGAAAAAGCATACACTCAGATAAAGTAGTTTTACCTGATTTAGCGCCGCCAACAATATTAATGTTGCGAATTTGATTAGTTTCGTAAACTTTCATTAGTTAAATTGATTATTTTATTTATTTATATTTGATTACACCGTTATTTTAGTAATAAAAAAACAAAAACGGGCTGCAAAGGTATATAATTCTCCCGATAAAATCAATGTTTTTAAACAATTAATTTTCTATCATTCTGATTCTTTGGACTTTTCTTCTTTTGCGTCATCTTCATTCATTCCTTCTTTAAAGTTTTTTACACCTTTACCGAGGCCTTTCATTAGTTCAGGAATTTTTTTCCCGCCAAAAATTAAGAGAATGACTAAAACGATAAGAACAATTTCCCATCCTCCTAAAAATCCGAGTACCATTGCTATATTATTCATATTGAAATATTTTTTGCAAAAATAAGAAAATTTTGGAAATTTGGAGATGTGATAGACAGAATGACATAA
>JAJDHA010000071.1 GCA_030265965.1 Odoribacter sp. OttesenSCG-928-L07 | reverse complement strand
TGTTCACCTTGCTCAGTTTCTTTCTGCTCAGATTGTTGTTGCTCAGATTGGTCATTATTCTGCTGTTCTTCCTGATTTTGGCTATCTTGCTGCTCTTTATTTTGGTCAGATTCTTGATTGTCATCACCCTCTTGTTGATCTTGTTGCTGATCTTGTCCGCTATTTTCAAGCATCTTCTTTGCCATTTCAAGATTGTATCGCGCTTCATCAGTAGGATTCTTTCTCAAAGATTCCTTATATGCCTCAACCGCTTCTGCATATTTTTGCGAACTAAACAATGCATTGCCCAAGTTATAAAACGATGATGCTTGCAATTTATTATCATCAGTTCTTCCTGCAGCAGCCATATACGATAATGCAGCTTCAGGATAATTTTCCTGCATATATAATGAATTGCCGAGATTAAACTCAGCTTCATCCATCAATGGTTTAATATCTAAAGCTTTTCTATATTTTATTTCAGCATCATGATAACTTCCTTTGTTAAAATCTTTGTTGCCACTCCTCACCTGTGTCTTCTCTTTTTGACAATACACATTCGACGAGAATATCAAAGAAATTATCGTAATAAAAAGGATTCTAAATATATTCACTTTATTTACCATCTCGCTTTGTAAAAAGTTTTTCAATTTTAAATCTGTTATTAACTCTATCCGGAATACAAATCAAAAACAAGAACAGCAATATCGCAACACCGATAAAATATTGGAACTGGTCTTTATAGTCTGTAACTTTTTGAGTTTCGAAAACAGTTTTTTCTTTATTGTTTATATCATCTATAATTTTCTGTAAGCCAACTCGCGCGCTGTTTGCTCTTGTATAAGTGCCTTGACCGGCATCAGCAACTTTGATAAGAGATGCCTCGTCAAGTTTTGTCACAACCGTCATGCCTTTATTATCTTTCTTATATCCGACATTTCTGCCGTTTTGAATGATCGGAATAGGTGTTCCTTCGAGCATTCCGATTCCAATAGTATGAACAGAGATACCTTTTTCGGCAGCTTTTTTAGCTTCAGCAACAGCATCACCAATATGATTTTCCCCATCTGTGATAATGATAATTACTTTACTATTATCTGAATCATTGAATGCTTCCATTGATATTTTTATTGCTTCTGCTAAAGCAGTTCCTTGCGCCGGAATAAATGATGGTGAAATATTATTGAGAAGCATCTTCACCGCGCCATAATCAGTGGTTAATGGCATTTGCAAATAAGCTTTTCCTGCAAAAACGACCATTGCTATTCTGTCGTTTTTCATATTATCCATAAGATTTGCAATAGCTTGTTTTGCTCTATCCAAACGCGAAGGCTTAATATCTTCTGCAAGCATGCTATTAGAAATATCCAAAGCGATAACAACATCTATACCTTTTCTTTCAACAGTTTCAATTTTAGAACCAACTTGAGGGTTTGCAAGTCCTATTATTAAGAAGGTATATGTAAATGCAAAAAGTAAGTACTTTGCAATTCTAATATTCATGGAAGAACCTAAAATCAGTTTTGAAACTACAGATTTATCGCCGAATTTATCAATGCATTTTTTTCTCCTTATCTCAATATAAATAAAGAGAGCTACTATTGCAATCAAAGCAAATAGGCAATACATAATTTTCGGATTTTCAAATCTAAACAGCGACATATCTTTTAGGGCAAAATTCTTAATACAAATTTTCTAATAATAAAATCTAAACAAAGTAATATTAACGCATATAATGCATAATTGAAAAATTCTTCGTTTTTTTTCTCATATTCATATACTTCTATTTTAGATTTTTCCAACTTATCGATTTCTTCATAAATTCTCGCTAAAGAATTATTATCGGTGGCTCTGAAATATTTGCCACCGGTGATGCTCGAGACCTGTCTCATCAAGTCTTCGTCAATATTTACTTCTACTTGTTGATATCTTTTATTTCCAAAAATATCTTGAGCAGGATATGGTGCTGTGCCGTTTGTTCCGACACCAACAGTATAAACTCTTATTCCAAAAGTTTTAGCAATTTCAGCTGCTGACACAGGGTCGATTGAACCTGTATTGTTCACTCCATCAGTAAGTAAAATAATTACTCTACTCAGCGCATCGCTTTCTTTTAATCTTAGAACAGAAGTAGCTAATCCGCTTCCGATAGCAGTTCCGTCTTCAATCATACCAATTTTAATTTCTTTAAAAAGGTTTTTTAGAACTGCATGGTCTGTAGTCAATGGGCATTGTGTGAAAGATTCTCCGGCAAAAACCACTAAACCTATTCTATCATTCGGTCGCTCATCAATAAAATTAATTGCAACTTTTTTGGCCGCTTCCAATCTATTCGGTTGAAAATCTTCAGCGAGCATACTTCCAGAAACATCCATTGTCATCACAATATCAATTCCTTCAACATTCATAGTTTTATTCTTTTCACTTGATTGAGGTCGAGCTAATGCAACAATAAGCAAAGCTAAAACTATCATCTCAACACCAAAAAGAATATGAAGAAGAATTTCTTTAAACGAAACATGCCTGCTTCCTTTATTGTGAAAATCAGATATTTGCAAAACCGGATACGACTTTCTCAGCTTTAATATATAAAATACAACTATTAAAGGTATAAGAAGCAGCAAATAAAAGCACTCCGGATTTGCAAATTCAATGTTATTCCACATTTTCTTCTTTAGTTTTTAGTTCGGAAATATATTTCCAACTGCCATTAACAAAATCATAAGCATCCTTCATTATCTTTATATTATCATCGGCTTCAGTTATGCCTTTAGCAAACTTCACCATATCAGATAATGTAAAAATACTGAGAGCTAAATTATAGTAATCTGTTTGATATTTATCACTCTTTTTCATAAGATCGAAAATATCATCAGTAATCATTTCAACAGCAGGAATCTCATAGGTTCCCGCAATATATTCACGCAAAATATCAGTAATTTCGCTATAATATTCCTTTACTTGTCCTGCCTGCCACAGCTTTTTATTTTCGAGAGTGTACAGACTATCTATAGCTTTTCTATTAGCAGGAACAACCGGTTTTGGACGAATAATATTAGGTATTTTTTTATGTTTTTTAAAATAATAAATTAAAAATATTATTAATCCGACAACAACTGTTATTGCCAAAGCAAAGCTTGCTTTTCTTGCAACTTCGCCAATAGTTACCGGAATATTTACTACAGAAGAAATCGGTTTAATATTAGATGTAGAGTCGATTTCAATTGTATGAACTTCAAAAAGTTGAGCAATTGTTTCAAGATATTCTTCAATTCCGTTTTCCGTTTTTATTTTAAATGCTAATGGAGGGATAACATAGTAACCTGAGTCGAAAGAAGTAAGTTTAAGATTTTGAGTATATTGATATTGTGTTTTTGTAATTATGGTATCAACATTTGTTCTTTCAATAATTTCTATTTCAGAAATTATTGTATCGTACATTTGCGGCCATTCCAACAATTCAAATGGTTTTGATGAACTTAAAGACAATCGTAAATTACTATGTTCACCTATTAAGATATTATTTTTATCTAGAGTTGCAGACGCACTAATATCTTGCTGCGCAGAAACAATCAGGCAGAAAAAGATTGCATATAATATTAATCCTATCTTTTTCATAAAAATTAAAATCTACTTTCTCTGACTTTAAAAACTCTCATCAGTTCTTTCACGTAATCCTTATCCGTTTGTAAAAAAGCGTTATCAACACCACACCTTAAAAACAATCTTGTCAATTCAACATTTTTATCTTTCCACCATTTCGAATAAGCTTCTCTAACTTTTTTTGAAGAAGTATCCATCCATATTGTTTTCCCTGATTCTTTATCGTAAGTTCTTATCATTCCCAAGTTTGGAATATCATATTCGCGTGGATCACTAACTCTAAGAGCTACAATATCATGCTTATAGTTTGCGATGCGAAGAGCATTTTCAAATTCCGGAGAAATAAAATCTGACAGAATAAAGCAAGTTGTTTTCTTTTTCATAGAATTTGTAAGAAAACGCAAAGCTTCTGCAATATCTGTTTTTTGACTTTTCGGTTTAAAATCGATTAATTCTCTGATAATTCTTAAAATATGTGTGGAACCTTTTTTGGGTGGAATAAATTTTTCTATTTGATCAGAAAAAAAGATAACGCCGACTTTATCATTATTACTAATAGCAGAAAAAGATAAAATGGCTGAAACTTCTGTTATAATATCTTCTTTAAGAGCGTATTTTGTTCCAAATTCATTAGAACCGCTAACATCAACGAGTAGCATCACAGTAAGTTCTCTTTCTTCTTCAAAGATTTTCACAAAAGGACGGTTATATCTTGCAGTAACATTCCAGTCGATGCTACGAGTATCATCACCATATTGATATTCTCTTACCTCGCTGAAAGCCATACCTTTGCCCTTAAAAGCGCTATGGTATTGTCCGGCAAAAATATGCTGCGACAATCCACGACTTTTTATTTCGATCTTTTTGACCTTTTTAAGAATTTCTTTGGTATCCACTTTTTAAAACTATTAAATATTACTTAGAAAACAGAACAGATACCATTATGGCACTTCAACTCTATTTAATATTTCACTAATAATATTATCTGAAGTAATATTTTCAGCTTCGGCTTCATAAGATAAACCTATCCTGTGTCTTAGAACATCGTAAGCGATTGCTCTAACATCTTCAGGGATTACATAACCTCTTCTCTTAATAAAGGCATAACCTTTTGCTGCGAGAGCAAGACCTATAGAAGCTCTTGGCGAGGCGCCGTAACTAATCATTGAAGCGTAATCTTCCATTTTATATTTTTCCGGATATCGTGAAGCAAAAACAATATCGGTGATATAATTTTCAATTTTTTCGTCAAGATAAATTGATCTTGCCAATTCTTTTAATTCAATAATCTCCTCTAATTTAACAATTTTGCTACATCTTGGAGTGCTATTCATAATATTTTGACGAAGAATTAGTTTTTCTTCTTCTTTATTAGGATAGCCAACAACAACTTTTAGCATAAACCTATCTACTTGTGCTTCAGGCAACGGATAAGTTCCTTCTTGTTCTATTGGATTTTGAGTTGCCATTACAAGAAAAGGATTATCGAGTTTAAAAGTTTTATCTCCAATAGTTACTTGTTTTTCTTGCATTGCTTCGAGTAATGCACTTTGTACCTTTGCAGGAGATCTGTTAATTTCATCAGCGAGGATGAAGTTTGCGAAGATTGGACCTTTTTTAACTTCAAACGACTCACTTTTTGGGCTGTAGATCATTGTACCTATTAAATCGGCAGGCAACAAATCCGGTGTAAATTGTATTCTACTGAAAGAAGCGTTTATTGTATCTGACAGCGATTTTATTGCCAATGTTTTAGCTAAGCCCGGCACACCTTCGAGAAGGATATGACCATCCATCAACAGTCCGATCAAAAGTCGTTCGGTCATATATTTTTGACCGACAATTACTTTATTCATTTCGAGTAAAATGGAATCAATAATTGCACTTCGTTCGATTATTAACTCATTAAGTTCTCTGATATTCGCGTTCATGTTTCTGATAAATTTTTTGCAAAAATATTATTTCATTATCT
>JAJDHA010000070.1 GCA_030265965.1 Odoribacter sp. OttesenSCG-928-L07 | reverse complement strand
AATTGAGAATGGAGAATTGAGAATGGAGAATGAAATGAATTAATGAATTAATGAAGAAATGTAAAATGATTAAATATGAAAATTATGAAAATTTTGACATTCTGTCTATAAAACCTTAAAATATATGCGAAATAAACTCTTAATATTACTGATATTTCTGCTGCTTTTTACAATCGGTGCGGTGCTGCTTTTTGTGTATAAAGAATATCCTTTTGCGATTATTGCTACGGTGGTTAGCATCATTCTTTTTATTACTACAATTAAACAATTCAGAAATTCTGTGGATAAGCTCAATTATTTGCTTAATTCCATTGAAAATGATGATTTTGCGTTCCGATTCTCAAATGATGCCGAAAGAAGTTTCAAAGAAGAACTTCATTTTAGCTACACATTAAATCGATTAAAGGATATTATGGCAAATGAAAAAAGTTTGGCGCGTGAACAGGAAAAATATTTTGAATTGATGCTTGATAATGTTATTACCGGAATTATTACAATTTCTGAGCGTGGAGATGTTATCTTTTGCAATAATAAAACTTATGAAATGTTCGGATTGTCAGTATTAACGCATATCGACCAATTAAATAGAGTGAGCGAAGAATTGGCAAAAAAAATGGCGGAAATAACGCCTGACGAAAAACCTACAATTTCATTCTATACTGAAAGCGGCGAAGTATTTCTTTCGTTGAAATGTAATTACGTGACAATCAGAGATAAAAAACTGAAAATAGTGGCAATTAATGACATCGGTCAAGAATTGGAAGAGAAGGAATTGGAATCATGGACGCGCTTAATTCGCGTTCTCACTCACGAAATAATGAATACGGTTACACCAATTTCTTCATTAAGTGAAACGCTTTCCAAAAATTATGGAGACACAAATGAGGAAATCAAACAAGGTCTTGAGGTTATTAGTTCTACAAGTCGTGGACTGATTTCTTTCGTTGATTCGTACAGAAAACTTACGCGAATTCCCGAACCGATTAAAATAGTGGTTCCGGTAAAATCGCTTCTCAATAAATTAATTACACTTAATAATGATGATATTGAAAATCTTAATATTGATATTATTATAAATATGAAAGATGAAAATATTATGATTTATGTTGATGAAAACCTTATTCTTCAAGTGCTTATAAACTTAATCAAAAACTCTTTCTCTGCCCTTAAAGAAATCGAAGGCAAACGGTTTATCACCTTTAATATTAATGTTGACAATAACGAAGATGTTATTATTGATATAGTTAATAACGGATTGCCTATTAGCAAAGAGTTGCAAGAGCAAATCTTTATTCCGTTTTTTACAACAAAAAATACAGGTACGGGAATAGGATTAAGCATTTCTCGCCAAATCATGAAATTGCATAACGGTACTCTTAAATTGAAAACTTCAAACGAAAAAGAAACCGTTTTTACCCTAATTTTTAGATAAATGAAAACAACACCAAAAGCAGATATTATCTACGACATTCCGGATTCGAATTTCGATAATCTGATGCTGCATAGAATTTACAATGTGCTTTTCATCGCAAGTGAATACGATGCATTCATCCTTGAAAAAGACGGCAGAATAGATGAACAAATATTTAATGAGTATATGAAGTTGAATTTGCGTCATCCACCGCATCTTATCCATGCGCCAAATGAACATAAAGCCAGAAAGATACTCAAAAAGATAAATATTGACTTGGTAATTATAATGTACACAGCCGGCGAAAATAATCTTTCTTCATTTGCTAAAGAAGTTAAGGAAAAATACAAAAATTTACCTGTTGTTGCATTAACACCTTTTCCACAGCACATAATCAGCAAGTTAAAAAAGAAAGATATTACATATTTCGATTATGTTTTCAGTTGGCTTGGAAATGCCGACATTATGTTGGCTATCATTAAACTTCTTGAAGATAAAATGAACCTCAAACATGATGTGCTTAAAGTTGGCGTTCAGGTTATTCTCCTTGTCGAAGATTCAATTAGGTTTTATTCGTCTTATTTGCCGAACATCTATAAGATTGTGTTTAAGCAATCAAAGGAATTTATGGCGGAAGGATTGAATGAACACGAGAAAATGCTTAGAATGCGTGGTCGTCCTAAAATTATTTTAGCAACAAATTATGAAGAGGCTAAGAAATATTTTGATGATTATAAAGATAATATGCTCGGTATTATTACAGATGTCAGATATGAAAAAGATGGCGTTGAAGATGAATTTGCCGGTGTAAAGTTAATAGAAAACGTTAGGGAAGAAGATAAATTCATGTCAATCTTAATGCAATCTTCCGAAGAGAAAAATGCTTCTGTTGCGAAAGAATTACATGTCGGATTTATCAATAAAAGCTCGAAAAATATATCGCGTGAGTTGAAAAATTTTATGCAAAAATATTTTGCTTTCGGAGATTTCATTTTTATTAATCCTGACACGGGTGAAGAGATAGGTAGCGCATCAAATATCAAAACTTTGATGGAGAAGATGCAAACAATCCCTGACGAAAGTTTGAGATATCATATCAACAACAATCATTTCACAAAATGGTTGATGGCGCGCGCTTGTTTTCCGGTTGCCAGATTATTTAAAGAATTATCGGAAAAAGATTTTAACAACTTGGAGCATGTTAGAAAGTTTATGCTCGAGGTTCTTGCCAAATATAGAATCAGCAAATCGCACGGAGTTATTGCTGAATTTACGAGCGACCATTTCGACGGTTATTTTACTTTCGCGCGGATCGGTAACGGCTCAATCGGAGGGAAAGCGCGAGGATTAGCTTTCCTTGACCAACTTTTGCAAAGACATAAAGAGTTTGCAGAATTTGGTGAAATTAATATTTCTATCCCCAGAACATTAGTTATATGTACCGACATATTCGATGAGTTTATGGAAAGTAATTCTTTGTATTCCATCGCATTATCTAATGCTGAAGATGAAGAAATTTTAGATGCTTTTGTTAAAGCAAAATTGCCGCAAAGAATAAAAGAAGATTTAAAAGCATTCCTCGAAATTATTGACAAACCTTTGGCTATTCGTTCTTCATCGGTTCTTGAAGATTCTTATTATCAGCCTTTTGCGGGAATCTACTCAACATATATGATTCCTTATACTGATGACCATGATGTATTAATAAAGATTTTGTTTACTGCAATCAAAAGTGTCTATGCTTCTGCATATTATAAAGATTCTAAAGCATATATGACTGCAACTTCAAATATGATTGATGAAGAAAAAATGGCTATTGTGCTTCAAGAAGTTTGCGGTGAACAACATGGAAATATATATTTTCCTACTATCTCAGGAGTTGCACGTTCAATCAATTTTTATCCGATAGGCAATGAAAAATTTGATGACGGAATTGCTTCTATTGCGTTCGGACTTGGGAAATACATTGTCGAAGGTCATCGTTCATTAAGATTTTCTCCTAAACATCCTTACAACATTCTACAACTTTCAACTACTGAGATGACCTTGCGAGATACTCAGAAAAACTTTTATGCTCTCGATACAAATCCAAATCATTTTAAACCTTCGATAGATGAAGGAATTAATATCATGCGTTGTGACATTGACTTAGCGGCAGAACTAAATGCAGTACAACATGTAATATCTTATTACGATTATAATAATGGGAGCATAACCGGCATGATGCCTGAGAATAATTTTACAAGGCTTGTAACTTTTGCTAATGTGTTGAAATATGATATTTTTCCTTTAGCAAAAATCATAGAACTTATTTTGAATAAAGGACATCAGGATATGAACCGTCCGGTTGAAATTGAATTTGCTGTTGATTTTTCCGCAGGTGTTTCAAATGCAAATTTTAATATTCTGCAAATAAGGCCCATTGTTGATAATGATTCTTATATGGATGAAGAATTAACTCAAATTCCTGAGGAGCAGACTATTTTAACAAGTAAAAAAGCTTTGGGACAAGGAGTTATTTCCGGGATTAAGCATATCTTATATGTAAAGCCGCAAAACTTTAATCCGGCAAAATCGCCCGAAATAGCAAGAATGATAGGCGAAATTAATTCGGATTTTATTAAGAATGATACAAATTACGTTTTAATTGGTCCCGGAAGATGGGGTTCTAGCGACCCATGGCTGGGAATACCTACTAAGTGGGCGAATATTTCCAATGCAAAACTTATCGTTGAGTCAAGTTTAAACGATTATCGTATTGAACCGAGTCAAGGAACACACTTCTTCCAGAATCTCACATCCTTAGGTGTTGGATATTTTACAATAAATCCATATATCCAAGATGGTTTCTTCAATATAGAATTTCTTGATAATCAACCGGCAGTTTTTGAAAATGAATATTTACGATTGGTGAAATTTGATAAAAATTTAACCATTAAGATTGATGGCAGAAAGACTTATGGGCTTGTGATGGTATGATATTGAATGAGACTGTCTCAAAAGATAAAAATCGCACACAGATGACACAGATGCGACTGATAATCACAGAAAGAAGCTTCTTTTATGTTTGATATTCAAACTATTGCGAATATCGAAAAACAGTGTAAATCTGTATTATCCGTGTCATCTGTGTGCTAATAGGACTTTTGAGACAGCGTCATAGAAAATTAATTTTTCACAAATTTCTTCGTTACGATTCCTTTATCTGTTTCAAGTTTAACAAAATAAATTCCTTGCGACAAATCTGAAACATTGATTTGATTTTTCATATTATTGAACTGATAAATAACTTTTCCCGTCAAATCAATAATTTCTACTTTGTTAATTTGCAATTTGTTATTTTCAATTTGTAATATATCTTTTACAGGATTTGGATAAATTTCTAAGTTTACGTTATTTACATTAGAAATTCCTACTGTTTCTCCAGTTACGAAAACACTATTTGCCATATTATATCCGCCAGTTGCAATCAATATTTCATCACCGTTTTTCCAAACTGCGGCGTTAAGTTCAGGGTAGCTGCCATAAAATCCTGCAACATATACATCATCATTAAATACAAATATTGATTCCGCTCCGCTCCATGCATTTGAAAGAACAGTTCCAACACCGTCAACCCAGATTTTGGCTTGATAAACGCCACCTCCAGGAGCTTGACCGATAGCATAAAGAACTCCTTTTGAAAAACATAGATCGCCACCATAAACTTCACTACCAAGAACATAAAGTATTTCGTCATTTTTCCATACATTTACACTAAGGTCAGTGATATCTTTACCGGTATTTTCTATACTTGGTTTTTTGATAATAGTATTTTTGCCGGCACCACCGTAATCCCCTCCCATATAATAAACATCGCCTTCGGCTACAATCACTGATACAAAAGACTCTGCAACTTCTGAAACATATGTATAAAGCTTACTTGCGTTTTTCCAAACAACTGCTTGGCTAAGAGTTTTACCTGCTACATAAATATCGTCACCATCGACAAAAACAGACATAAGTTCAGTTGCATCTTCGTAACCACTTTGTTCAACACCATTTTTCCATAATCTGCCTATAGATTGCCATGTTTCTGTTAATTCATGTGTAGTTACATAGATATCATCACCAGAAACCACCATAGATGTAATAAAGATATCCATATATGTATACCCGCTAAGAGTATGCAACACAGTGCCGTTTTTCCATACTTTAGCAACAAATTCAGCATCTTTACCAACTGCGTAAACATCTTCGCCAACCACTACTACTGAATAAATTTCACCACCATCTGCAAGATGTTCGGCTGTTCCGTTTTTCCATACAGTTGCTTTGCCATTGTTATTTCCACCGACATAAACATCTGTTGTTTGTGCAAAAACTATTGCACTTACTACGAGGCAGGTTATCATCGCAACCACTTTCCTCAAATTTAATTTGAATTTGGACATAAAATAAAATAAGTTTTTTAAATATATAATTTGAATAAATGTTTGATTTATAACATTTTAAACTTGTTGTTTTTTATATAACATACTTACCCGTATGCGTCCAATCAAAATTTTGTGCAATTATACTAATTATTTTATTGTTTTCATAATTATTTGAAATAATCTTTTGGTTCAAGGTTCAAAGTTGTTAAGGTTTGTAACTATATTGGCTAAATCTTATTTTGATGTGCTATGATTAAATTATTAAAAAAATCAATTGACAA
>JAJDHA010000007.1 GCA_030265965.1 Odoribacter sp. OttesenSCG-928-L07 | reverse complement strand
CCCATCGGGAATTCATTAATAAAAAATTATTGCAAATGCCTCAAATACAGATATGAAACCCCTAACGGGGTTTTGGTTTGGGAATATCTAATATGTTTTCTATTGATATGAATTCCTTACAGGAATTTGAGTTTGTGCTTGCGCGTTTGTCAATTGATTTTTTTAAATAATTTAATCATAGCACATCAAAATAAGATTTAGCCTTGTAGCAGAGGCAGTGGTACGCCTCATCACACGTCACACGTCACACGTCACTCATCACACGTCACTCGTCACACATCACTCGTCACACGTCGTCCCTAAGTTTTTTCAATATAAGAGCAAGATGAGCACTTACCCTAATTCTTTTATCTTTTCCAAAGCCAAATAATCCAGAATTATTATTCTTTTATCTTCTAATTTAATTAGTCCGTCGGCTTCAAAGCTTTTGATTACACGAGTAGCATTCTCGGGAGTGACAATAGCAAAGTCTGCAATATCTTTTCGACTTAGAAAATCGTAAACAGAAGCGCCGTCAATTTCAGGAAAACTTGAGAGGTACAATAATACCTTAGCAATTTTACCATTCATTTGTTTGTACAACATACTATTGAGAACAGAGAAATAAGTGCTTTCCGTGCGTCCAAATCTTTCCATCAGCCTTAAGCCAAAAGATGCATTTTCGCCGGCTAATTTGCGCAAATAATCATTTTCAAAAACACAAATAGTACAATCATTTAATGCTTCGGCTGTAAAATGATATGACCCGGGAAAGAATACTCCCGAAAGTGAAAGAAAATCACCTGTTGTTGCAATTCTTAGATTAGTATTTTTACCGGAATCGTTTTCCATATACTCTTTTACAAAGCCATCAATTACTAACATTATTGCAGAGGTGAACGTTCCTTGTTTAAACAATGTTTCTCCCGCTTTGAACTTCATCCGACGCTTATGCAATTTAAGTTCGTTTAGAATTTCATCAGGTAAATCTTCAAAACACCTTGCACCTAAATTAATTAAGGGAATAGTTATTATTAAGTCTTTCCGGTTCATCTATCTAAAATTAAATTATTTGCAAATATACAAATAAAAAACTGTTGTACAACAGTTAATATATTGTTGCACAACAGCGTTAAAAAATTGCAAAATAGATATTAAGCTTATATCTTTGTATTAAATTATAAAAATCAATAATTAACCACAAAACTCTTTTTATGAAAACAATTAAATTAACCAAAGAGGATTTTTCAAAGAAGATCACAGATCTTGACAAAAATTCGAACGACTGGACTTATTTAGGCGACAAGCCTGCATTAATTGATTTTTATGCAGATTGGTGTAGTCCATGTCGTATGTTGGCGCCAATTTTGGAAGAACTTGCAGAAGAATATAAAGATGAAATTTATATTTATAAAGTTGATACCGAGGAAAATAAAGAGCTGACTTCAATATTTAATATTAGAGGTATTCCTACAATGATTTTCTCTCCGGTTAATAATGCCCCGCAAATGGTTCAAGGTGCTTTGCCGAGAAATGAGTTGAAACGACTTATCGACGAAATTTTATTAAACAGTAATTAGTAACAATTAAATTTTATAACAATGGAAACAACAGATGTAAATGTAATGCCTCACTTAGGCGAAAAAGCTCCTGCTTTTGAAGCAGTCACAACTCAAGGTAAAATTAAATTCCCAGAAGATTTTAAAGGTAAATGGGTAATCTTATTTAGTCACCCTGCCGATTTTACTCCGGTATGTACATCGGAGTTTATGGCTTTCGGAAAAATGCAAAAAGAATTTGAAGACTTAAATTGTCAGTTAATCGGCTTGTCGGTTGACGGAAATTCAAGTCATATTGCATGGTTGCGCACAATAAAAGAAAAAATCGAATATAAAGGAATGAAAAACATTGATGTGCAATTTCCTTTGATTGACGATGTTTCTATGAATGTGTCAAAACTTTATGGAATGATTCAGCCTAATGAAAGTGCAACAAAAGCAGTTCGTGCAGTATTTTTCATTGACCCAAATGCTGTTTTGCGCGCAATGATTTATTATCCGCTCTCATTAGGAAGAAATTTCGACGAAATTAAACGTGTTCTGATCGCGCTACAAACTTCCGATAATTTTGGTGTTTCAACACCTGCTGATTGGCGTCCGGGCGACGATGTTATCGTTCCTGCACCAAGTACAATTAATGCTTCTTATGAAAGAATGGCAAATAAAGATGAAGATATTACTTGTTATGATTGGTTCTTCTGTACAAAGAAACTTACAAAAGAACAAGTGGAAAGCAAATTAGGTAAGTGATTAAAGCTTATCTAATTGTAAATAGGTTTTTTAGTTATCGGCAATATATTGCCGATAACTTTTTTTGTTTTATTCCCCTCGAGGAGTCTTATATTTTATCGGTAAATTTACCCATATTCCAAAAGGTATTAATCTCCAAAAAAAAGCTCCAACAGCGTATTTGAAGTCTATCACCTTTCTTTTTCTTTTCTTATCAATAGCTCGCATTATTAGTTTTGCAGCTCTTTCCGGACTTAACATCATCGGATATTTTTTTCCTCCGAGAATAGGAGTGTCAACTATTCCGGGTTGAATATCTGAGATTTTTATTTTGATTTTTTTAATCTTAATGAGTTGATTAAGCGCTTCAAGATATGTTGACTGGAATTTTTTTGTAGCAGAATAAATTGCAGAAAGTCCGGTACCTTTAGTTCCTCCCATAGATGTAATAGCAGCTATTTGTCCACAACCTCTTTTCTCAAAATACTCAAAAGCTCTGTCAACCATTCTAGTAAATCCAACACAATTTGTGTTTACCACAAATAGCTCAGGACTGACATTATAGTTTGGATCAGCTCTTCGTTGCGAAACGCCTGCTGAATGGATATATAAGTCCATTCCATTTGTTTTGTTCAAAAGTAAATTCAGTTTATCAACAGCATCTGTTTGTGTAACATCTATTATTTCTGTAAAAAGTTTTTCCGGATATTCTTCTTGCAAAATATTTAGAGACTTCAAATTTCGTCCCGCAGCTCCTACAATATATCCCCTTTCAAGACATAACTTTGTAATAGCTAATCCGATACCTGATGTTGCTCCAACAATAATTACACGTTTTTCAATATTAACCGCTTGCTTCATCTTTAACAAAATGGTTGAAGAAATCATTAAAAGGTTTCATTAATCTTGCTGCCGACAGAATGTTTTCTGAAAATAATTTCTCATCAACAAGCACTTCATCGCTTAAGCTAATTTGAACAAAATAATTTTTATGTTTCAGATATTCAGCAGCAGGAGAATCTTTATCGTAGCCAATAGGCACTCGCGACAATTTATCATTATCATCGACTAAATTACCAAATTTCTTAACGAATTCTTTGTTTTCTACAATATTAATAAAAACATCTAAATTGTAATAAATAGTTCTTCTTATATCATTAAGAAACGGCTTGTATGGCATGTAAACGCCGGAAGTAAAAAAAGATTTTCCCGGCTCAATATGCAAATAATAAGTTGATTGGTCGTAAATATTTTTTGCTTTCGGACTGATACAGCTACCGAAATTAGTTTTGTAAGGCGTTTTATCATTTGAGAATCTTACATCGCGCGCAATTCTGAAAAGAGCTTTTTTCGGGTCAAATGCCCAAATATCATTGTCGAATTTACTTATTTCGTTGGTTAGATAAGAAGTTACATCAATAATATTCTGTTTCGCAGCTTCATACATTTTTTTATTTGCATGAAACCATTCACGATTATTATTGATTTTTATATCATTAAGAAATGTTAGAGTATCTTGTTTAATCATAATTATACTTTTATGCAAAAGTATGAATATTAATCGAGAAATAAGAGTTGATTTGTTTCTTTTAGATTTCTTATTCCATTATATCAACAAAATAAAAATATAAGCAATATAACTCGCAACAAGTACAATTCCTCCTATTTTGCCTAATCTTCCTCTTTTAAAGAAATTCTTTTTCTTATAATTCAGCATTAATAGTAATAGCAATAATGCTGTTGCACACATCCAAATCATATCAACATCAAAAGTTCCTTCAACAAATTTTATCGGATGGATAATTGATGAAATGCCAATGATACAAAATATATTAAATATATTTGAGCCGATAATGTTGCCTATTGCGATGTCGGCTTCTTTTTTTACAGCCGCAATAATTGAAGTAACCAACTCAGGTAAGCTTGTACCCATTGCAACAATTGTTATTCCGATAACACGTTGACTAACACCAAACTTTGCAGCAATAATTGAAGCGCTATCAATTAACATATCTGCACCGAAAGCTAATCCGAAGCACGACACTATTACAAACAATATTGATAACCAAAGCGGATATATTTTGTTATCAGAATTATCTTCTTCCGATTTATCTTGTTTAGACGTTAATATTTGGACAATAATAAAAAGAACTAATAAAATAAAACCTATTATTCCTTCACTTCTACTTATTAACCCATCGCTTGCTGCTAAAAAGAACAGTATTGATGCCAGCATCATTATTGGCCAATCTATTCTCAAAGTATTTTTGGACACAACTAAGGGAAAGATAACTGCAGTTGCGCCCAAGATTAAAGCTATATTAGCAACATTAGAACCAATGACGTTTCCGATAGCTATTTCCGGACTACCTGCGAGTGCAGCTTTTAAGCTAACAATAAATTCGGGTGCAGATGTACCGAGTGCAACTATTGTCATACCTATCACTAATGATGATATTTTTAATCTTTTGGCTATAGAAACGCCTCCTCTAACTAAAAATTCACCACTAACAAGTAGAAGTATCAAACCGCCCAGTAACTCTAAATATTCCACAGGTTTTAATTTAAAAAAAGAGAGTCCAACGGACTCTCTTTTTGTGTATTTTACATTTCGTTAATTAATTCTTCGGGGACTTCCAAATTATGGAAAACATTTACAACATCATCGTCGTCTTCTAAAACATCAATAAGTTTTAAAACCGACCTTGCATTGTCAACACTTAAACTTTCTGTATTATTAGGAATACGTTGGATTTCTGCGCTTGTAGGTTCAATATTTAATTCTTCGAGTTTAGACATCATATTACCAAAATCTTCGAAACTTGTTGTAATCGTAATAATGCCGTCTTCTACTTCATAATCTTCGGCACCTGCATCAATCACTTCCAGTTCGAAGTCTTCATTAGCATCAACTTCGTTTAATGTAAATATTGCTTTTCTATCAAAAAGGAAAGCCAAAGAACCGTTTTTACCAAGACTGCCGTTATATTTATTAAAGGCTGCTCTAACATTTGCAATAGTTCTTTGAAGATTGTCGGTTGTACATTCAACAAAGACAGCAATTCCATGAGCTGCATAACCCTCATACGAAACTTCGGTAAAATTAGCGCTATCCTTATCTTTTCCTTTGTTTATAGCTCTTTGGATATTATCCTTTGGCATACTAACACCTTTGGCATTAGTAATAGCCATTCTTAAACGCGGATTGGCATCTGGATCGGCGCCGCCTTCTTTAACCGCAACAGTTATTTCCTTAATAATTTTAGAAAACATTTTGGAACGTTTTGCATCATTCGCTCCTTTTTTCCTTTTAATTGTTGACCATTTATTGTGTCCGGACATAAATCTATTTTTTTAAAATTATTATTATCGTAATTCAAAATAAGTTTGACCAATTTCAAATTCTTCAGTAAAAAGATTGATATAATAAATTCCTTCAGGAAGAGGTTCAGATATATCTAATTTCGTCCATTGAAGGCAAATATTACTCAATGTTTCTTCTGAATATTGTATTGTAGATTTAACGGTATATTGTAAAACATTTCCTTTATACTCGAAAGAATAGTCATCGCTTAAATCGTCGGTAATAATAGTACCGTCGGGCAAAGCAATACGAGCATATACATTTATTGATTCATTTTCAATAAGTGGATTTTCCATAATAGAGAAACATACTTTAATTAAATTCGTACGTTTTGCTTTGTCTGTCTTCCGTTCTCTATTTGCTGTTGAATGAAAACTATCAGCATTAATATCGAAAGCTTTAACAGCAGAAGCGATATTAATCTTTTTAGACAATTCTTCTTTCTCTTTTGTTAGCTCAATATTTTTTTTCCTTTCGACTTGAATATCTTTCTTTATTTGGGTATTCTCCTTTACTAAGTCGGCATTAACAACATAAAGCGAATCCATTTGAACAATATAAGATTTAGAAATCTCTTGCAATTGCGTAACTTTTTTACGGATTTTATAATATTCCCATTCAAAATTAAGCAAGCGTTTGATTTCTTTTGCTTCGGCATTGATTATACTGTCCTTTTCATCTAATTGTAGCGCCAATTCGCCATAGCTTATTTTTATTTCCTCATGTTGAACCATTAAAGAATCTAATTCAATAAGCAATTCTTGACGTTGCATTTCCTTTTCACCAACCAAACGCGAATATTTTGTTTTTGTTGATGTAAAGATAACTATCATAACAATTAATGCGACAACCAACAAAGCCAATACGACATATATTATTGCCTTAATTTGCTTATTATTTTTATCGTTTTCTGCCATGATTATTAATTTTAATTATGCTTGACCAGCAGGACCGTTAAAAGGAATAGTAAATTGATCTTTACTGTCGTTTTCTACAACTTTACCATGTTTTGATTCAAATTTTTGCATGTTATCTTGTAATGCACGCATCAATCTTTTTGCATGTTGAGGAGTAAGAATAATTCTTGATTTAACTTTTGCTTTTGGTACTCCGGGCATCATTTTAACAAAATCTATAATGAACTCGGAATTTGAATGAGTAATAACTGCTAAATTTGAATATACGCCTTCAGCAACTTCATCGCTCAATTCTATATTAACCTTATTTTCAACATTTTCATTCATGGTGATTGGTTTTATTATTTTGAAACACTTATTTCTTCTTTAACATAATCTTTTTGATTATCATATGCTTGTTCTATTTCGTCAAGACGATCTTTAGAGGCAACGATAATTTTATCATATTTGCGTAAGCCTGTTCCGGCAGGGATCTTACCACCAACAATAACATTTTCTTTCAATCCGAGTAGATAATCGCTCTTTGCTCTAATTGATGCATCTGTTAATACCTTTGTTGTTTCTTGGAAAGAAGCTGCAGAAATCCAGCTATTAGTTTGCAATGATGCTCTTGTGATACCTTGCAAAATTTGTTTTCCTGTCGCAGGTTTTGCAATACGTGCCACCATCGGTTTTTTATCGCGGCGTTTCAATAAAGAATTTTCTTCTCTAAAGTCACGCGCACTAATAATTTGACCTGTTTTATATTTTTCAGAATCGCCTTCTTCTTCGATAACTTGTTTACCGAAAACCCAATCATTTTCTTCATTGAAATCGATACGATTAATTAAATCGCCTTCCAAGAATTTTGTATCTCCCGGATCCTCAACTTCAACTTTACGCATCATTTGTCGAACAATAACTTCAAAATGTTTATCATTGATTTTTACACTTTGCAAACGATAAACTTCTTGAATTTCATTAACAATATATTCTTGTACTTTCATCGGACCCTTGATAGCCAAAATATCGGCCGGAGTCATAGCACCTTCTGATAATGGCGTACCGGCTTTTACATAATCGTTTTCTTGTGCAAGAATTTGTTTTGTTGTTGGAATTAAATATTTTTTTACTTCGCCTGTTTTAGAAGTAATCAAAACTTCTCTGTTACCGCGTTTTGGTTTTTTAGAGAAAGTAACAATACCATCAATTTCTGAAACAACTGCGGGTTCGGAAGGATTTCTTGCTTCGAATAACTCGGTTACTCTTGGAAGACCTCCTGTGATATCTCCTGCTTTACCAAGAACTCTCGGAATTTTAACAAGAATCTCACCGGCTTTTATCTTAGTATTATCTTCTACAGTGATACGAGCACCTACAGGTAAGTCGAAACTTTTAATCAAAGAACCGTCAGCACTAAGAATGTTAATCATCGGCGCTTTCAATTTTTGTTTACTTTCAATAATTACTCTGTCTGTAAATCCTGTTTGCTCATCTGTTTCTGAACGGAAAGTTACACCTTCAATAACCGATTCAAAACTTACCTTACCGGAAACATCGGAAATAATGCTTGCGTTATATGCATCCCATTCACAAATTGTATCACCTTTTTTAACTGTTTGCCCTGATTTAAAGTACAACTTAGAACCATAAGGAATGAAAGCTGATGTAAGTGCAATTCCGGTATTTTGATTGATAATTTTCATTTCAGCAGAACGACCGATTACAACATCATATTTACTTCCATCATTAGCTTCATAAGAAACATATCTTAATTCTTCTATTTCTAGGAGTCCGTCATATTTAGCTGTAATTGATGATTCACTTCCGATATTACTTGCAGTACCCCCAACGTGGAAAGTACGAAGTGTAAGCTGTGTACCGGGCTCACCGATTGATTGTGCTGCAATAACACCAACAGCTTCGCCTTCTTGAACCATTTTTGAAGTAGCCAAATTACGTCCGTAACATTTTGCACAAACACCGCGTTTAGATTCACAGGTCAATACTGAACGTATTTCAACGCCTTCAATTCCTGCTTCTTCAATTTTTTGAGCAATATCTTCTTTAATTTCCTCACCGGCATTAATCATAATTTCACCAGAATGAGGATGATAAACATCATGCAAAGTTACTCTACCAACAATTCTATCTGAAAGTCTTTCAATAATATTTTCATTTTTCTTGAAAGCTGTAATTGTAAGTCCACGCAATGTACCACAATCTTCTTCTGCAATAATCGCATCTTGAGCAACATCAACCAAACGACGTGTAAGGTAACCGGCATCAGCTGTTTTTAAAGCGGTATCGGCAAGACCTTTACGAGCACCGTGGGTAGAAATAAAGTATTCCAAAACCGACAAGCCTTCTTTAAAGTTAGATAAAATCGGATTCTCAATAATCTCACCACCAGCGGTAGTAGATTTTTGAGGTTTTTGCATAAGACCTCTTAATCCTGATAACTGACGAATCTGATCTTTAGATCCACGAGCTCCTGATTCTATCATCATCCATACCGGATTAAATCCTTGTCTGTCTGACGAAATAGTTTTCACCAAATCATCTGTAATCTTTGTGGTAACATTACCCCAAACGTCGATAACTTTATTGTATCTTTCATTATTTGTAATCCATCCGTTATTATATTCATCCCAAATATTATCAACTTCTTCATTAGCTTTTGCAATGATTTCAGCCTTGCTTTTTGGAATAATAACATCGCTAAGATTAAACGAAAGACCTCCTTCAAAAGCCATTGTGTAACCAAGATGCTTAATATCATCTAAGAACTGTGCGGTTCTTGAAGTACCAGTCTTCTTTAATATTTCACCAATAACATCTCTTAAATGTTTTTTAGTTAAAAGAGTATTAATGAAAGGATAATTTTCCGGCACGACTTGATTAAACAACACACGTCCAACTGTTGTTGTAATACGTTCGATTTGTTGTGTTTCAACATTTTTAATTCTTACTTGAATACGTGCGTGAAGATCAACTCTCTGTTCATTATAAGCAATAATTACTTCTTCCGGAGAGTAGAAAATGAAGTTTTCTCCTTTAACTTTATCTTCAGCAGTATTAAGTTTTTCTTTTGTCATATAATACAAGCCGAGAACCATATCTTGAGAAGGTACAGTAATAGGTGCACCGTTTGCAGGATTTAAGATATTATGAGAAGCCAACATTAACAATTGAGCTTCAAGGATAGCAGCATTTCCTAATGGAACGTGAACCGCCATCTGGTCACCATCGAAGTCGGCATTAAACGCCGTACATGCAAGCGGATGTAATTGAATTGCTTTACCTTCAATAAGTTTTGGTTGAAATGCCTGAATACCTAAACGGTGCAATGTTGGTGCACGGTTTAAGAGAACAGGATGACCTTTAAGAATATTTTCAAGGATATCCCATACAACAGGTTCTTTTCTATCAACTATCTTTTTTGCAGACTTAACTGTTTTAACAATACCTCTTTCAATAAGTTTTCTAATGATGAAAGGTTTGTATAATTCAGATGCCATTTCTTTTGGCAGACCGCATTCGTTTAATTTAAGTTCAGGACCAACAACGATAACAGAACGACCAGAATAATCGACACGTTTTCCAAGTAAGTTTTGACGGAAGCGTCCTTGTTTACCTTTTAAACTGTCGCTTAATGATTTAAGTGCGTTGTTTGCTTCTGTACGTACCGATGAAGATTTTCTTGAGTTATCTAATAAAGAATCAACAGCTTCTTGCAACATACGTTTTTCATTACGCATAATTACATCTGGCGCTTTGATTTCTACTAATCTTTTAAGACGATTATTACGAATAATAACTCTTCTATAAAGGTCATTTAAGTCGGAAGTAGCAAATCTACCGCCATCAAGAGGAACAAGTGGGCGAAGTTCCGGTGGAATAACTGGAACAACCTTTATGATCATCCATTCAGGTCTGTTGGTTTTTTTATCATTAGCTTCTCTGAAAGCTTCAAAGACATGAAGACGTTTTAAAGCATCTGCTTTTCTTTGTTGTGATGTTTCAGTGTTGGCAGCATGACGAAGTTTAAATGATTCTTTATCCAAATCAAGCATACGAAGAAGATCGTAAATTGCTTCGGCACCCATTTTGGCAATAAATTTATCAGGATTATCTTCTTCAAGATATTGATTTTCTTGAGGTAAATTCTTTACAATATTGTAATATTCTTCCTCAGATAGAAAATCCATAAATTTACTACCGTTAATATCTTCGTTAGCAACAACACCCGGATTAATTACAACATATTTTTCATAGTAAATAATACTATCTAATTTTTTTGTTTGTAATCCGAGTAATGCACCTATTTTATTTGGTATAGAACGAAAATACCAAATATGTGCTACGGGAACTTCGAGACTAATATGTCCCATTCTATCGCGACGCACTTTCTTTTCTGCAACCTCAACACCGCAACGGTCGCAAACGATACCTTTGTATCTAATTCTTTTATATTTTCCGCAATGACATTCCCAGTCTTTTACCGGTCCGAAAATTCTTTCACAGAATAAGCCATCTTGTTCAGGTTTATAAGTTCTGTAATTAATTGTTTCCGGTTTGAGTACCTCACCATGAGAACGCTCAAGAATAGACTCGGGTGACGCCAAGCTTATGGTTATTGATTTAAAATCATTAACAAGTTGTGTTTCACTTTTGTATGCCATTAATAATGTTGTTTTAAGTGATCAATTTTTTAATCGAATGCAATATCTAATCCGAGACATCTTAACTCGTGAACAAGTACATTGAAAGACTCGGGTAATCCCGGTTTAGGCATAACATCGCCTTTAACTATAGCTTCGTATGCTTTTGCTCTTCCTTGTACGTCATCGGATTTAACCGTAAGAATTTCTTGAAGAATGTTTGATGCACCAAATGCTTCTAATGCCCAAACCTCCATTTCTCCGAAACGTTGACCTCCGAATTGTGCTTTACCACCAAGAGGTTGTTGTGTAATCATCGAGTAAGGTCCAATAGAACGTGCATGCATCTTATCATCAACCATGTGATGCAATTTAATCATATAGATATAACCTACAGTAGCAGGTTGGTCAAAACGTTCACCTGTACCGCCGTCATATAAATATACCTTGCCGTTTTCAGGTAAGTTCGCTTCTTTCATTAAAGCATTAACTTCTTCAAGAGAAGCTCCGTCGAAAATAGGTGTGGCGAATTTCATTCCTAATTTATGGCCAGCCCAACCAAGAACTGTTTCATAAATTTGTCCTAAATTCATACGAGATGGTACTCCGAGTGGATTTAATACTATATCTACCGGCGTTCCATCTTCTAAGAAAGGCATATCTTCTTCTCTTACGATTCTCGACACAATACCTTTATTACCGTGACGACCAGCCATTTTATCCCCTACTCTTAATTTACGTTTCTTTGCAACGTAAACTTTTGCAAGTTGTACAATGTCACTTGGTAATTCATCACCAACTGATGCCACAAATTTTTCACGATTATATCTGCCGAGAATTTCTTTATACTTTTGATTATAATTATCAATCAATTGTTTTACAAGCTCATTTTTAGATTCATCGCTTGTCCACTTATTAGGATTGACATTTGTATAATCTACTGTAGAAAGATTCTTCAGATTGAATTTCGTTTTTCTCGGAATAATTTCTTCTTTATAATGATTATAAATACCTTGTGAAGTTTTACCATTAATAATAACAGACATCTTTTCCACCATTACATTATGTAATGCTGCTGCTTCTTTATTAAAGGTAGCATCAATTGTATCGATAATTTCTTTTTCTTTAGTTCTGGTCTTACGACTTTTGATAGCTTTTGAGAACAATTTTTTATCGATAACAACACCTTTCATTGAAGGAGGTGCTTTAAGCGAAGCATCTTTAACATCACCTGCTTTGTCTCCGAAGATAGCTCTTAACAGTTTTTCTTCAGGAGTAGGATCGCTTTCGCCTTTAGGTGTAATCTTACCTATTAAGATATCGCCTTCAACAACTTCAGCGCCAACTCTGATAAGGCCGTTTTCATCAAGATCTTTAATTGCTTCGGCGCTAACATTTGGAATATCATTTGTAAGTTCTTCAATACCGCGTTTGGTATCTCTAACTTCAAGGGTAAACTCTTCAATATGTACAGAAGTAAAAATATCTTCTTTTAAAACTCTTTCCGAAATAACAATAGCATCCTCAAAGTTGTATCCTTTCCAAGGCATAAATGCAACTTTAAGATTTCTACCGAGAGCCAACTCACCTTGTTCTGTACCGTAGCCTTCACACAAAGCTTGTCCTTTAACAACTTTATCGCCTTTATTTACAATCGGACGTAAGTTAATTGAGGTACTTTGATTAGTACGTTGAAATTTAGTAAGATAATATGTTTTTATCGGACTGTCAAAATTGATAAGATTATCAATTTCGTTACGAACATATTCAACTGTTATAGATTTTGCATCGACAAAAGTAACTGTTCCTTCACCTTCAGCAGTGATAAGAACTCTTGAGTCATTAGCAACAGATTTTTCTATACCTGTACCAACGATTGGTGCTTCAGGGTTTAAGAGAGGAACTGCTTGACGCATCATGTTTGATCCCATCAACGCACGGTTCGCATCATCATGTTCAAGGAAAGGAATTAATGAAGCTGCAATAGATGCTATCTGATTTGGAGCAACATCAATTAAATCTACTTGATCTTTTGTAACAATCGGATAATCTGCCTGATGACGTGCTTTTATTTTCGTTTCAGTAATATTTCCGTGTTCATCGATTTCTGTTTGTGCTTGAGCAATTATTTTTTCTTCTTCTTCTTCAACGCTCATATATTTGATTGGTTCTTCCAAGCAAACTCTACCATCAACAACCGGGAGATAAGGTGTTTCAATAAATCCTAATCTATTGATACGAGCATAAACACAAAGAGAAGAAATCAATCCGATATTTGGACCTTCTGGGGTTTCAATTGTACACAAACGGCCGTAGTGAGTATAGTGGACGTCACGTACTTCGAAGCCTGCGTGTTCGCGTGTAAGACCGCCAGGTCCTAAAGCAGATATTCTTCTTTTGTGAGTTAATTCTGAAAGAGGATTAGTTTGATCCATAAATTGGGACAATTGGTTTGTACCAAAGAATGAATTAATCACAGAAGATAAAGTTTTTGCATTAATAAGTTCAGAAGGAGTAAACACTTCATTATCGCGGACATTCATTCTTTCTTTGATAGTGCGTGTCATTCTCAACAAACCTACTGCAAATTGATTGTATAATTGTTCTCCAACAGTTCTGATACGACGGTTACTCAAGTGGTCGATATCATCAACATCCGCCTTTGAATTGATAAGTTCAATCAAGTATTGGATAATAGACGTAATATCTTTTTTAGTAAGAATTCGAGTTTCGATAGGGATATCTAAGTTTAACTTTTTGTTAATTTTGTATCTACCTACTTCACCGAGGTCATATCTTTTATCTGAGAAGAAAAGTTTTTCGATAACACTACGAGCAGTTTCCTCATCTGGTGGCTCTGCATTACGTAATTGTCTGTATATAAACTCAATAGCTTCTTTTTCGGAGTTAGCTGTATCTTTTTGTAAAGTATTAAAGATTATTGAGTAATCGATAGCGTCTGGTTGGTCTTTATGCAGAAGTATTGATTTAACACCTGCATCAAGAATAAGGTCAATATGTTCATTTTGGAGAACTGTTTCGCGTTCGATGATAACATCAGTACGTTCAATAGAAACGACTTCACCTGAGTCTTCATCAACGAAATCTTGAATCCATGGTCTAACAACACGAGCTGCTAATTTTCTACCTATAACTCGTTTTAGGCCGGCACGAGAAACTTTAACATCTTCTGCGAGGTCAAAAATTTCAAGTATATCTTTATCTGTCTCATAGCCTATAGCTCTGAGTAAAGTAGTCACAGGTAATTTCTTTTTTCTATCAATATACGCATACATAACGTTATTGATATCCGTTGTAAACTCCATCCAAGAGCCTTTAAACGGGATAATTCTTGCAGAATAAAGTTGAGTACCGTTAACGTGATTATGAGTTCCGAAGAAAACACCTGGTGAACGATACAGCTGAGACACGACAATACGTTCGGCTCCATTGATACAGAAAGTACCTCTTGGAGTCATATAAGGGATCATACCCAAATAAACGTCTTGAACAAAAGTTTCGAAATCTTCGTGTTCGGGGTCTGTGCAATAAAGTTTTAATTTTGCTTTTAGGGGAACGCTATAGGTCAATCCGCGTTCAAAACATTCTTCTATGGAATATCTCGGTGGGTCAACAAAATAATCAATAAATTCTAAAACGAAATTATTTCTAGCGTCATTAATTGGGAAATTCTCTGCAAAAACCTTGTAAAGTCCTTCGTTTTGTCTATTTTCAGGGTTGCAATTCAATTGAAAAAAGTCCTGAAAAGATTTTAGCTGAATATCAAGGAAGTCTGGATATTCGGCTTTAATTTTGGTTTTACCGAAATTAATTCTGGCTGATTTTTTGGTATCCAATTTTATGTAGAATTAAGTTTTATATAAATATAAATCGAAGTAAAGAACGAATAGATAAAACAAGAAATAGACATAGCATACCTGATACGGTTGCAACGTCTATTTCTTATGTAGATATGTGAAGTTTATTTAACTTCTATCTCGGCGCCCGCATCAGTTAAAGCTGATCTTAAGTTTTCAGCTTCATCTTTTGGCACGCCTTCTTTTATTGCTGTAGGAGCAGAGTCAACGAGAGCTTTAGCTTCTTTAAGTCCTAAACCAGTAAGTTCTTTTACTAATTTAACAACGTCAAGTTTTTTATCGCCCGCGCTTTTAAGAATAACATCAAATTCTGTTTTTTCTTCAACTGCTGCTGCACCTTCGCCTGCTGCCGGTGCTGCTACAACTGCCGCTGCTGCTGCAGGTTCAATACCGTATTCATTTTTAAGAATCTCTGCAAGTTCATTAACCTCTTTTACGGTTAAGTTTACTAACTGTTCTGCAAATGCTTTTAAGTCTGCCATTTTATTTATTTTTTAGTTGTTTTAAAATTTTAAATTAATCATATAATATTTATTCCGTTTTATTGGAAAGAGTTTCAAGGATTCCACTAATCTTGTGACCACCTGATTGCAATGCTGAAATAACATTTCTTGCAGGTGATTGAAGTAAGAATATGATATCCCCGATAAGTTCATCTTTAGATTTAATTTCACTTAATGCTTTAAGATAATTATCACCAACGTAAATACTTTCTCCTACATAAGCACCTTTTAGAATTGGTTTCTCTAAAGTTTTTCTTACTTCAAGGATAAGTTTTGCCGGAAGATTACCTGTACTTGCAAACATAAGTGCTGTATGACCTTTAAGAACTAACGGTAATTCACCGAAATCAATTCCTGATTGTTCCATTGCTTTTCTTAATAAAGCATTTTTAACAACCATTAATTGTACTTCTTTTTGGAAACACAAACGACGTAAATTGCTTGTATTTGTTGCATTAAGTTCACCGATATCTGCTAAATAGATAACACTGTTAGCTTTAAGCATTTCGGTGAGTTCCGCGATAAAATTACTTTTGTCTTCTTTTCTCATTTCTCACTAAAATTACAATGTTATACTTTTTACATCTATTTTAACACCGGGACTCATTGTACTGGAAACATAAACGCTTTTCATATATGTTCCTTTTGCTGCTGTAGGTTTTAATTTAATAATTGTGGTCAAAACCTCGCGTGCATTCTCAACAAGTTTTTCTCTATCGAAAGATACTTTACCGATTGCTGCATGAATAATACCGTATTTGTCAACTTTAAAGTCGATTTTACCGGCCTTAACTTCATCTACTGCCTTGCCTACTTCCATTGTTACCGTACCTGTTTTTGGGTTCGGCATCAATCCGCGTGGACCTAATATACGGCCTAATGGACCAATTTTAGGCATCACACTTGGCATGGTAATTATTACATCAACATCTGTCCATCCTTCTTTAATCTTTTGGATGTATTCATCAAGACCGACGAAATCGGCGCCTGCTGCTTTTGCTTCATCCTCTTTATCCGGAGTACATAATACTAATACTCTTTTTGTTTTTCCTGTTCCGTGAGGTAATGTAACAGAACCTCTTACCATTTGGTTAGCTTTACGAGGGTCAACTCCCAATCTAACATCAACGTCAACAGAAGCATCAAATTTTGTATAAGTAATATTTTTTACTACGTCAAAAGCTTCGCTTAAAGAATATGCCTTTTGTTGATCAAATTTCGAAAGAGCTTCTTGCTGTTTCTTTGATAATTTAGCCATTCTTGTTGTTTTTTAAAAATTCGACTTTATTATTTGGCAAATGGGTTATCTCCTTTTATTGTTACGCCCATACTACGAGCTGTGCCGGCTACCATACTCATGCTTGATTCGACAGTGAACGAGTTCATGTCTTGCATTTTGTCGGTTGCAATTTCTTTAACTTGGTCCCAAGTAACACTACCAACTTTTTTTCTGTTGGGCTCTGGAGAACCTTTTTTAATCTTTGCAACTTCCATCAATTGAACGGCTACCGGTGGAGTTTTAACTATAAAAGAAAAGGACTTGTCTTTAAAAACGGTGATAATTACAGGTAAAACCTTACCGGCTTTATCTTGTGTTCTACCGTTGAACTGCTTGCAAAACTCCATAATATTAACACCTCTAGCACCTAAAGCAGGTCCAATTGGTGGTGATGGATTTGCAGCACCTCCTTTGATCTGTAATTTAATATAGCCACTAATTTCTTTTGCCATTTTAAATAATTTTTATTTAATTAATTTTTTGTCGGAAAAAAATTTAAACTCAATCTAAAGGCTCACTATTCTTTAGATACTTGCATAAATCCTAATTCCAACGGTGTTTTTCTGCCAAAGATTTTCACCATAACTTTCAGCTTCTTCTTCTCTTCATTAATTTCCTCAATAACTCCGCTGAAGCTGTTAAAAGGACCATCTGTGACAGTTACCGTCTCACCTACAATAAATGGAATATTGATATCCTCGCCTTGCTCAGAGAGCTCATCGACTTTACCTAATAATCTGTTTACTTCGGCAGGACGAAGTGGTTGCGGTAAATCTTTTGTTCCTAAAAAACCCATTACATCGGGAATATTTTGGATATAACCGATGACTTTAGAATCGAGATAAGCTTCAATTAAAACATATCCGGGAAAGTAATTTCTCTCTTTAATGATTTTTTTGCCGTTCCTTACTTGATATACCTTTTCCGTTGGAATAAGTACTTGAGTAATATGTTCGCGTAAATCGTCACGGCGAGCTAAATCGCTATCCAAATATTGTTTTACCTTTTTCTCTTTTCCACTGATAGCCCTAACAACGTACCAATTTTTTACAGGGTCATTCATATCAAAAGATTAAACTAAGTTATAAAACAGTTTCAATAAATTCTCAAAAGAAATATCCATCAAGAAAACTGCCAAGGCAATAATCAGGGAAGCAATGGAAACAACTATTGCACTGTTTTGCAATTCTTGCCAAGTAGGCCATGATGTCTTATTTTTTAATTCATCGTAGCACTCGACAATATAATTAACCACTTTATTTTTTTTCTTTGCCATTTTATGTTTGATTTTAGCACGGGTGGTAAGACTCGAACTCACAACCAATGGTTTTGGAGACCACTACTCTACCAATTGAGCTACACCCGTTTACCATAAAATATTGTAGAATAAAGATATTCCGAGTTTATCGGAATATCTTTCGACCACAATACTTAATTTATATAGATTATTAATCTAAAATTTCAGTAACCTGACCTGCACCTACTGTTCTACCACCTTCACGGATAGCAAAACGTAAGTTCATGTTCAAAGCGATTTCACTGATCAATTCTACATCTATAGTGAGGTTATCACCAGGCATAACCATCTCAACTCCTTCAGGAAGTGTGATTTCACCGGTTACGTCAGTTGTTCTGAAATAGAATTGAGGACGATATTTATTATGGAATGGAGTGTGACGTCCACCTTCTTCTTTCTTAAGAATATAAACTTGTCCTTTGAATCTCTTATGAGGTTTGATTGAACCCGGAGCTGCGATAACCATACCACGACGGATTTCATCTTTATCAATACCTCTTAATAATAAACCTGCATTATCACCAGCTTCACCGCGATCTAATATCTTACGGAACATTTCAACTCCGGTAACAACAGATTTTAATTTTTCTGCACCAAGACCAATGATATCAACAGCTTCACCTGTTTTAATAACACCAGACTCAATTCTACCTGTAGCAACAGTACCACGACCTGTAATAGAGAATACGTCTTCAACCGGCATTAAGAATGGTTTATCAACATCTCTTGGAGGCAATGGAATCCATGTGTCACAAGCTTCTAATAATTCGTGAATTTTTTCAACCCAAGCAGCTTCTTTGTTCAAACCACCTAAGGCAGAACCTTGAATAACTGGAGTAGCATCACCGTCGAAACCATAGAAACTCAAAAGGTCTCTAATTTCCATTTCAACTAATTCTAATAATTCCTCGTCATCAACTAAGTCAACTTTGTTCATGAAAACAACTATTTTTGGTACACCAACTTGGCGAGCCAAAAGGATGTGTTCACGAGTTTGTGGCATCGGACCGTCGGTTGCTGCCACAACTAAGATTGCACCGTCCATTTGAGCAGCACCGGTTACCATGTTTTTAACGTAGTCGGCGTGACCAGGACAGTCAACGTGTGCGTAATGTCTATTTGCTGTTTGATACTCAACGTGTGAAGTATTAATAGTAATACCTCTCTCTTTTTCTTCAGGAGCTGAATCGATAGTATCAAATGATTTAAATTCAGCCAAACCACCTTCAGATAAGGTTTGGGTAATAGCTGCTGTTAATGTCGTTTTACCGTGGTCAACGTGACCAATCGTACCAATATTAACGTGTGGTTTAGTACGAACAAATGATTCTTTTGCCATTTTATTAATATTTAAGTTTTGTGGATATTTATATTTATTTTAAAATTTAATCTTTAACGAGCCGTTGATGAGATTTGAACTCATGACCTCTTCCTTACCAAGGAAGTGCTCTACCCCTGAGCTACAACGGCTTTTGAGCGGGAGACGAGGATCGAACTCGCTACCTACAGCTTGGAAGGCTGTCGCTCTACCAGATGAGCTACTCCCGCTATTATCACTGTCAAAAAAAAAGAATGAACTCGTCATTCTTTTTTGTGGGAGGAGGTGGATTCGAACCACCGTAGGCTTCGCCAACAGATTTACAGTCTGCCCCATTTGACCGCTCTGGTATCCTCCCGGGTTTGCTCATTGGAGCCGATGGACGGACTCGAACCGCCGACCGGCTGATTACAAATCAGCTGCTCTACCAACTGAGCTACATCGGCATCATGTCAAACACAGTATTTTCTATACAGCGCCTTTTTTCTTTCAAAAAGGACTGCAAAGATATATTATTTTTTGGAAATTGTACGCTTTTTTTGGAAAAAAATTAATATTTATTTTCCAATAACTTTTTGCTTGTGCTTAATTAGCTGTTTCCTAATGGCTTCCAAATTCTCGTCAATGGATTCTTCAAAGGAATTGCATTGTTTTTTTGCAAAAATATCTTCACCGGGGACTAAAAATCTTATCTCCGAAATCTTATTTTCAACTTTTTCTTTAGCATCCAACTTTAAAATTACTTCAACTCCTAAGACGCGATCATATAAATTGGTCAATTTCGAAACTTTCTTCTCAATAAAATCTTCTAATTTTGCATCTGCTTTAAACCCTACTGCATTAATGTTAATCGTAATCATAATTTTAATTTTTTGGTTATACTTAATTTTATTTAATATACTAAGCCCTCGGATGAGTATGCTTATATACTTCTTTCATCTGCTCTATATTATTATGAGTATAAATCTGTGTGGCCGCTAATGACGAATGCCCCAACAACTCTTTCACGGTATTTATATCTGCACCTTTGTTTATTAATAACGTCGCAAAAGTATGTCTTAATATGTGAGGACTGCGTTTTGTCTTTGTTGTAACTAAATTTAACTCTTTCTTAACTATTCTATAAATTAATTTGGAATATGGCTTATCGCCTTTATTGGATAAAATGAAATAATCTCCATTAATAATCTCGCCAAAAGTTTCTTCTCTATAACTATAATATTGTTCTATCTCTGAGATAATCATGTCTGTCAATGGTAACATTCTTTCTTTGCTTCGTTTGCCCATTACTTTTATCGACTTTGAAGCCAAATCAACATCATTTACCTTTAATGAAACTAATTCCGAACATCTGATTCCGGTACCTACTAATACCAATATTACTATTTTATCTCTATAGCTCTCGAAATTATCTTCTCTATTAACTTCTTTAATCAACTGTCCCAATTCTTTAAAAGAAATAAATTCAGGTAAATTCTTGTCTTTTTTTAAACTTAATATGTCAATTGCCGGATTAATTGTAATAAGTTTTTTCTTGCAGGCAAATTTATAAAAGGATTTTACACAGGAAATTTTCCTGTTAATGCTTGTCTTTGCCATACCTGATTCAACCATGTCAACAATCCACGACCTCATCATATCATACGATACTTTATCTATTTGATCTATTTCATAATATTCACCTATATATATACGGAAATCATTAATGTCGCCTTCGTAAGCTACGATTGTGTGCTCAGACGATCTTTTTTCGTATTTTAAATATGAAACGAAACTCTCTATAGTATTGACAAACGACAATTTACCCATAAAAAAAATATTCCGATAAATTTTCAGTAAAGGTAACCAAAAATTTACCGGAATACAAGTTTTTTAAGCTTAATTTTCTATAAAAAAATATAAATTAATTTATATCTAATTAAACATTCTCTTCCATAGTTCTCAGATGTTGAATATAAGCAGCTTTAATATTGCGCTCACGTTTGAGAACAGATGGTTTTGTGAACTTTTGACGAGCTCTCAATTCTTTAACTACACCTGTTTTTTCAAATTTTCTTTTCAACTTCTTTAAGGCTCTGTCGATGCTTTCGCCTTCTTTTACTGGAACTATTAACATAATAATACCTCTTTCGTTTTAAATTATTAATATTCTAAATTGGGCTGCAAAGATATAAAAAAATTTGAAAAATGAAGGTTGAAAATTGAAAATTATTTTTATTTCAACTTTTCATTCAAAAAATTCACAACTTTTGTAAATAAATGTAACGACGTGTTTCCACCTCTGATGCCGTGATTTCTATTGGTATAAAGCATGTAGTCGAATTGTTTGTTGGCTTGAACTAACATTTCAGCATATTCGACAGCATTTTGAACATGAACATTATCATCGGCAGTGCCATGAATTAAAAGTAAATGTCCTTGCAAATCTTTCGCATGTGTTATTGGTGAATTGTCATCATATCCGCTCGGATTTTCTTGTGGTGTACGCATAAATCTTTCTGTATAGATATTATCATAGTACCTCCAATTCGTTACCGGCGCAATAGAAACTCCGGCTTTAAAAATGCCGTCACCTTTTTCCAAACACAAAGCAACCATAAATCCACCGTAACTCCAACCCCAAATAGAAATATTATCTTCGTCAACATACGATAATGTTGTTAAATACTTTGCTGCTTCTATTTGATCATCAGACTCGTACTTGCCAAGTTGTAAATATGTACATTTTTTAAACTCTTCTCCCCTTCCGCCTGTTCCGCGTGGGTCAACACAAACTATCAAATATCCTTCTTGACTTAAATAATTATACCAATCAAAAGACCAGCTATCAACGGCGGAGCGTGAGCCCGGACCGCTATACTGAGTCATCAAAACAGGATATTGTTTACGCTCATCAAAGTTGACAGGCTTTATCATGTAGCCATTCAATTCATCGCCGTTGGTTGTCGTAAATTTAAAAAATTCTTTTGTATTATATTTATACTCACCAACTTTAGCTAAATATTCTTTGTTATCTTCGAGTACTCTAATCAACTTTCCCGATGCTTCATGTAATGTTATATAATAAGGTGTAGTTGAATTAGAGAAATAATTAATAAAATATTTGAAGCCTGTTGAGAAAATCGGATAGTTTGTTCCGTCGCCTTTTGTCAATCTTGAGCGTTTCTTACCATCAATTCTTATAGAATAAAGATTTGAACGGATAGGTGTGCCTTCGTAGGAAGTATAATAAACCGTTTTACTTGCCGCATCATAACCGATATATTCTTCAATATCCCATTCACCTGCAGTAATTTGTTGTAAGACTTTAGTTTTAAGATTATACTTATAAATATGCATATATCCATTACATTCGCTGGTTAAAATTATATTTTCATCATCTATAAAATCAACTTGATCGTAAACAGATTCTGAAATATAGTATTTATTTTCTTCGGTATAAACAACATCCGATTTTCCTGTTGTAGCATCAGCAAATAATATTTCAAATTTATTTTGCAGTCTATTAACTCTAAAAACACTCAATTTGTTTTTATTATTTGTCCATCTTATTCTTGGAATATATTGATCTGTTTCTTCGCCAACATCAACTTTAACTTTTTGATTAGAAGCAACATCATATATATAAACTTCAACTATAGAATTATCTTCGCCCGCTTTTGGATATTTGAATGTTGAATTATGAGGATACAATGCATATTCTTCATAAGCAGGTATCGAACCTCTGAACATTGTCATATTAAACATCTTAACATTACTTTCATCAAAACGCATATAAGCAATTTTTTTACTATCAGGCGACCAGTCGAAAGCCTTGTTAAATCCGAATTCTTCTTCATAAACCCAATCAGGAGCACCATTAATTATATGATTAAACTGTCCGTCGAAAGTAATTTGAGTTTCAACAAAAGTTTCGCTATCCACAATAAAAAGATTATTTTCTCTTACGAAAGCTATCTTCTTTCCATCAGGAGAGAATGTTCCCAACTGTTGTCGTCCATTTTCCGACAATTGTTTTATTGTATTATTAGTTAAATCAGCCACGTAATAATCAGCAGTAAATGATCTTCTGTATATTGATTCCATATCCGTCATTATCAAGATTTTCTTCTCATCCTTACTAAATTCATAAGATTGAATATACAAACCTTCTATTTGAGACATACTAATATTATATAAGGTATCAATGATTTTTCCTGTTGCATAGGAATGTTTAACAATATATTCTCCTTTTTCTAAAGTTGTATAATGTTTACCATCATTCATTGAATTAATGCCATAAACAGATTTTGGTCTAAATGTGTAATCTTGGAAAAAGTCTTCAAGTGTTAATTGTTTTTGTCCTAATAATAATATAGGTATAAAACATAGGATTATTAGTATTGATTTTTTATTCATAAAGTTAATGAGTTTTTGATTTTTTAATTGTTTATCAACAACATTCTAAAATTATTAATTTTATTTACTGTGTTTTCAGAAAAAAAAAGCCGCAACAATGATGTTGCGGCTTTAATATTTTAATCAGAAATTATTTTTTATCGATAAAAAATATTTCTATGTCAACCCTACGGTTTTTAGCGCGACCATCTTTGGTATTGTTAGGTGCAACAGGATCACGAGAGCCTTCATAATCTAAAGAGATAATTTTTGCATTTAAGCCATTATCTACTAAATATTTCTTAACACTCTTAGCTCTGTTCAATGACAATGGATCGTTGATTCCATCGTTACCTGTTTTATCAGCGTGACCAACAATGTAGATTGTTCTTGCTTTATTAGCTTTACTAATTGCAATAACTTGATCTAACATTTCTTTAGCAGCTGGTTTCAATGTTGATTTATTAATATCAAAATTGTCAACAACTTCTAATTCGAACACTAATGCATCTTCTGGACAACCGTTATATTCTATAGTTCCAGGCAAGTTTGGACATTCGTCAATATTATCTGGAATACCATCACCATCAGAATCGAGGATGAAATGAGTTTCAGGGCATCCTTTAAATTCAGCAGTACCTGCTTCTTCCGGGCAAAGGTCTAAATGATCTGGAATACCGTCTCCATCTGTGTCAGGACAACCATTGAATTCAGCAATACCTGGAGTATCAGGACAATCATCCAAATGATCTGGAATACCGTCACCGTCTCTATCCGGACATCCGTTAAATTCTGGTAAACCTGCTGTGTATGGGCATTCATCTTCGCTATCAACTATACCATCACCATCTGTATCAGGACAACCACGAGTTTCCCAAGTACCAGGTAAATATGGACATTCGTCGCGTCTATCAGAAACACCATCACTATCTTTATCTTTAGGAGCGCAATACATAATTGGTATTTTAACAGCAGCGCAAATATCTACACCTTCCCAATATTTTGCAATAGAATTTGAAATAATTGTGTTAGAACCAATCCAAACCGGTCCTAAACGTAAGCCAACACCAACATCAACTGAATTTTTATTAACAAGCTGATATGTGATAGGAATTGCAAATCCGAACCATTTTCTTTCATATCTTGGTGTTAAATTGAATGTTGCTGTAGAATGAATATTAATAACATTATATGAATCATTTTCAAATTCAGTAACTTTATGACCATTAAATGTTGAGAAAGGAACATAACCGCCTAAGTTAGCATAGAAATTAGCTCCAAGATAAAAGTCAACTCCAAAAGTTAATGCAGGAGAAAGTTTCATTGAATAGATGGTATCATTACCAACTTCATTTAATGTGCTATTAGCATCGCTACCGAAGGTATTAACAGCCACAGCATTCATATCTTCAGTGCTATTCATTACATTATCAAACAGAGAAATTCCAAACAAACCGTTATTTGAAGTTGCCATATTTGTTACAAGGTTTTTGTCTCTGACGAATTTAATACCGCCGTTTAGATTGATATCTATAACAGCAACACTAACTTTCAATCTGTATTTGTTTTGATCTTTTCTAACCAAACCTGTTTTACCATCTAAATCGTAAATATATTCATCGAAATCAGGTCTCCACTCATAAACAAATCCTAAATCTAAGCCAAATCCTAAGTTTTTCCAATATTTAGCATCAAAAGGATTTGAAAAGAAGTTATTAACTGCTGCATTTGCATAAGCTAAATTTCTTTGAGATTGGAACAAATTACCTTCTTCATCAGAATATTCGCCATTTGTTTCATTTTCTTTAACTTGTTTAAAAGCATCATTTGGTCCTTCAGAAACTCCCCACATATAATTACCATCAACAGTTGCGGTTCCATCATCATGAAATTGATAAGCCATATTATCGGAAACCATATATGCAGAAGAAAGTCCTTGCCAAATTTTGAATGAAGCACCAAATTTAAAATAATGTTTTCCTCCATCCCAAACTTGAGAAGCAAGAGATAGTCCTAATTCGTTCCATGTGGCAGCAGCCATTCTAACCGGACCATTATCGATTCTTCCTAATTCAGATTTCGGACCATTATAGAACATCGATTCCATAGCATTCCAAGAAAAATTATCCAAATTAGCAATAGTTCTAACCCTTTCGGTTATTCCAAATGAAAATTTTGGACCGCAAGAAACCATGAAATTAAAAATTTGAATTTCATTTTGAACAAGACCAGAATAATGTTTATCACTCTCTTCCGGACGAGTTATGTATCTTTCATTAGCCTCACTACCTTCCGGTAATAACCAAGGACTTTGTGACCACAAATTATTCCATTCACTACGTTTTTTTGCATTAAAACTTAATTGATTGAACATGAAATTTTTGTTTGCGCCAAAATAATTTTGATTACCTGATGTAGAAATACCAACTAAGGTTATATCAACGATATAACGAGAATTTGCAATAGAAGCCGGATTATTATAAACTCCGGAAATCCCTGCATAATTATCTCCAAGAAATGGAGAAAAATGTTGAGCTTTTGCTTCTGGCATAATCATAAGCATTGTTATGCCTACCAGTAGCGTAATTTTTGTAATTCGTAAAATTTGTTTCATAATCATTGAATTAATTTATACTTAGTTTATTTTAGATTTAATATAAAAATACCATTGTAGTCTGCACACAACTCGCAGGTATAATAAACACTGCAAATTTAATATAATTTAAACAACATTGTCATTTTTTGGAGATTTTTATTGATTTTTTATGTTAATTGTTTAATTTTGTTTGCGTTTACAAAAATAAAAGATAGAAAAATAATTCCTATTTTGATTTGAGTAACAGTTGTAAATATTAATATTTGCATCTATTTTCCAACATTTTTTCCCAATATTTCCACAATTTCAATAAAAAGATATTATTTTTGCACCGCAAAAGAGGCATTAGCTCAGTTGGTTTAGAGCGCTTGCTTGACAGGCAAGAGGTCACCGGTTCGAATCCTGTATGCCTCACTTTGGAATGGAGAATGGAGAATGGAGAATGGAAAATTGATTATTTTTTTAGATTCTCTTTTGAAGTTTTGACTATTGAAACTAATAATCGTATTATTTCATCACATTTTTTGTGATTATGTGTAAAAATATCTTCATCTATTAATTCACTGTCTCTTAATAACAATAGCCAATATTCTGTTTCGTTCGCTTCTTTTAAAGCAATACTCATTTTATTGATAAAATCCGCTTTAGACTGCGCTTGATCTGCCTCTCGAATTAAAGCACCAATGGCAGTTCCACTTCGCAATAATTGTTTTGACAAAACATAATCTTTGTGATTGTGAACAACAATCTTATAAACACTAATTACTTCAAGTGCAAACATATAAGATTTATCCCTAACAATACTATTTTTCATACATTAAATAATTAATAATTCAATTCTCCATTCTCAATTCTCCATTCTCAATTCAACAAAGACTGGCAAATGGTCGCTAAATCCTCCCAAATATTGTGCGCCGTTAAAGGTGCGAAATAATTTCTTGCCGCCGAATTTTAAATCATCCATAAATAGGAAATCAAAGTTTGCAATCTGCGCTTTTGAATCTTTAATATACAGTCTGTTATCTTCGCTTTGCAACAAATTTTGTGTTACAATAATTTGATCAAAAAAACTCCAAACGGCACCATGTTTTAAAGTACCTATTTCACTCTTCCTTGACAATTCATCCATAAGGTTAATCAACTTATCTCCGCACAAATGCGTCTTAATGCTTACATCATCCGGATCATCATTAAAATCTCCCATTAAAATTATTTTTGCTGTTGGATCAAATTCTAATATACTGTCAACTTTAGAGCGCAAAAAACTTGCGACAAAATTCCTTTTCTCTACTGTCGCGCCTACCCCACCATATCGCGACGGGAAATGACATACAAAAAAATGCAATTCTTCATCTGTTATTTTTCCAACAGCATATAATATATCTCTTGTCCGCGCTACTGTATCTCCAGGCATTATAACAGGAATTGCTTTGTGACGATTAAACTCAATGATATCAGGACGATACAATAATGCGACATCAATGCCCCGCGGATCATTTGATTCGTAATGAATGTAAGAATATGCGAGCTTTTTCAATGGGGTATCATTAAGCAGCTTATCTAAAACAAACTTGTTTTCAACCTCACAAATTCCTATTACTGCAGCCGGATTTTCACAATTTAAAGCTATAACCAGTTTGTAAAGATTATTTAATTTGTTTTTGAACTTCTTTGATGACCAACCCTTTATCCCACGTGGAGTAAAATCATCATCATTTTTATTTGGATCATCAAATGTGTCAAATAAATTTTCGAAATTGTAAAAACAAACTCTGAAAATTGAATCATTGGAGAAACAACTAAGTCCAAAGGTTAGTAAAAATAATATTAAGCAAATTTTCTTCATGACTTTTTCTATATAATTGCTGAAAATGCCATTTCATTACCCAAGCTTAATGAATTATTTTTTTTAAAAAAAGTGATATTTTTGTCACTTATATTAAAAAATGTGATATATTTGCAACATTATTTAAATTTTAAAGATATGGACAGTACAAAACAAAAATCAAAAAAGTCTCGCAAATATGCGTGGACACAAGGATTTCTCGGACTTTTAGGATGTTTAGGATTTCGTTATTTTGAAAATCACGATCCTGCATTCCTCGTTTATTTTGCATTTTTTGCCTTCTTTGCTTTCTTTCTCACAGAAAAATTAGCAGCAGAAATGCAAGATGAACGAATGAAAGAAAATCGCAAAAAAGCACTTCTATTGGCTTTGAAAATTCCATTTGTGATATTATTGCTAATAGGAATACTCCCTACATTTACTACGTTGACAGAAATAATGACAATAATAATATGTATTATAGGATATGTATCAACAATGTTTACGTACGCAATATCGTTTTATTATTTTGACAAACATTAGTGATGGAATATAAGTTCGTAAGTAATTTGAAGAAGTATCGCCAGTTAGCAAATCTAACTCAGGAGGAATTAGCTGAAAAAGTGTTAGTTAGAAGAGAAACTATTGTTCGTTTAGAAGCAGGAAAATATAATCCTTCCTTAAAATTGGCTATTGATATTTCTCGTGCACTGCAAGCACCTATTGAAGAAATATTTGTTTTTGAGTAAGCAAGATTATATAGATTTTTTTTTCACTTCTTGCCAAATATTTTCCATTTCCTCAAGAGTCATGTCGGAAATAGATTTACCTCTTTCTTTCGCGATTTTCTCTAATTGTGTGAATCGGGCGATAAACTTTTTGTTGCTTTTTTCTAAGGCGGTTTCAGGATTTACATCGATGAATCTTGCATAATTAATTAAGGCAAAAAGCAAGTCGCCAAATTCCATTTCGATATTTTCTTTGCTTTCGCCGGTTTTTAATTCTTCTTGAAGTTCAGCAATTTCTTCTTCGACCTTGTCCCAAACTTGTTCAACATTTTCCCAATCGAATCCAACTCCATGAACTTTATCCTGAATTCTATACGCTTTAATTAAAGAAGGCAAAGAAGTCGGCACTCCCGAAAGCACCGATTTCCTGTCTTTTTCTTGAAGTTTAATTTTCTCCCAATTAACTTTGACATCTTCATCGGTTTCCGCATTGATATCGCTAAAGATGTGAGGGTGACGTCTGATCAATTTCTCATTAATACTTTCGATAACATCCGAAATATCAAAATGTTCATTATCACTTCTCTCACTTCCTATTTTTGCATAAAACACGATGTGAAGAAGTATATCTCCAAGTTCATTTTTTATTTCTTGATAATCGTTATCAATAATCGCATCTGCTAATTCATAAGTTTCTTCAATAGTTAAATGTCTGAGGCTATGAATGTCTTGTTTTTTATCCCAAGGACATTCCGCCCTCAGCTTATCCATAATATCAAGAAGCTCACGGAATAATATATCAGGAGTTTTTTTCATTAAGAATTTTAATAAGCGCGTGCAAATGCAACTCTTCTTTTACTTGGTTTACCGGAATAAATACAATTTCCTTCTTCACAATTATCATCCATAGGAATAACGCGGATAGTTGCTTTGGTTTTTTCTTTAATGGCAACTTCTGTTTCATCAGTACCATCCCAATGCGCGTAAACAAACCCGCCTTTATTTTCGATTAAATCACAGAATTCTTCCCAAGTATTAGCCACAGAAGTCATTTCTGCTCTATAATCCACTGCTTTGTTGTATAGGTTCGATTGAATTGCATCTAAAAGATGATATACTTTTTCGGAGATATCCGCAATTTGCATCACATTTTTCTCGAGCGTATCTCTACGAGTAACTTCTATTGTTCCTTGTTCAAGATCGCGTGGACCTAAAGCCAAACGAACTGGAACACCTTTAAACTCGTATTCATTAAACTTCCAACCCGGACGATATTGATCTCTATCATCAAATTTCACACTAACTCCTTTTGCTTGCAGCTCTGCTTTGATCTTTAAAGCAGTTTCCGATATTAGAGCAAGTTGCTCTTCATTTTTGTAGATTGGAATAATAACTACTTGAATAGGAGCAAGTTTTGGAGGCAACACTAATCCGTTATCATCTGAATGTGACATAATTAATGCGCCAATTAATCTTGTTGACACTCCCCAAGATGTTGCCCAAACATATTGTAGGGTATTATCTTTATCTAAAAATTTCACATCAAAAGCTTTGGCAAAATTTTGACCGAGGAAATGTGAAGTTCCAGCTTGCAAAGCTTTACCGTCTTGCATAAGTGCCTCAATACAGTATGTTTCAATTGCACCTGCAAAGCGTTCGTTTGGAGATTTAACACCTCTAAGAACCGGAACAGCCATATAATTTTCAGCAAAATCTGCATAAACATTCATCATTTGTTCAGCTTCTTGAATTGCTTCATCGCTGGTAGCATGAGCAGTATGTCCCTCTTGCCAAAGGAATTCAGCGGTACGAAGAAACAATCTTGTACGCATTTCCCATCTCACTACATTCGCCCATTGATTTATCAAAATTGGTAAATCTCTGTAAGATTGTATCCAATTTTTATATGAATCCCAAATAATTGTTTCAGAAGTAGGTCTTACAATTAACTCTTCATCAAGTTTTGCAGCAGGATCAACCACCACAGTATTTGTTTCGGGGTCATTTTTAAGACGATAATGAGTAACCACAGCGCATTCCTTAGCAAATCCGTCAACATGTTTTGCTTCTCGACTGAAGAAAGATTTTGGAATAAACAACGGGAAATAAGCATTCGAGTGCCCTGTATCTTTAAACATTTTATCAAGGACATCACGCATTTTTTCCCATAATGCATAACCATAAGGTTTAATAACCATACATCCTCTAACAGATGAATTTTCAGCTAAATCTGCTCTTTGTACAATATCGTTGTACCATTGCGAATAATTCTCTTCGCGTGTAGTAAAATCTTTTGCCATCTTAAAAAAGTTTGGTATAATAATTGCATGCTTACGCTGCAATTGATGAAAGTGCAAAAGTAATAATTTTAAATTAATATGGAGGAAACAAGAAATGAAAACAATTAAATTAACCATCGGAATTTTGTTGGTACTATCAATCACAGCTTGTTCGTCAGTTTCAAATGTCAGTGCTTATGATGATGTTTACTTTGACGGAGAAACTGTTACAAGAACAAAAACCACTACTCACATTGCGACACAAACACCTCCTGAAACAACAAAGACATCTTCATCCGAAGAAATTGACATCAGCAATTATTCTGATTTTGAATATTCTTCAAGAATCAGAAGATTTGATTCAGATTATGTTACAACTAGTTATTATGATGATTTTTATACTGATGAATATTATTACACAGGTAATACTTCAAGTGCAGGAACAACTATTTATGTGAATAATTATGGTGGAGGCTATTATGGTTCCAGTTGGGGAATCGGAGTTGGCTTAGGCTTAGGTTTCTATTATGGTTATTATCCTTATAACAGTTGGCACTACGGACATTATCGTCCTTGGTACTACGATCCATGGTATTATTCTTGGGGTTATCCTTACCATGGCAGTTGGTATGGTGGATATTATGGTGGTGGTTATCATCATGGATATCATCACGGTTATTGGGATGGTTACTGGGATGGTTATTGGTCGGGAAATCATTATCCGGGATGGCATGAACCGAAACCTCGTCCGACAGTTCATAATACTCCACGTTCACCAAGAGATGGCCATGATGGAGTTTACGGTTCAACCGGAACAACCACAGTCGGAAGTGGCAGACAACCAAGTAATACAGGCAATGTTTCCAGTTCAAATAATAATGGTACAAATATTAATGCTGGTGGTACTAATACTAGTAGCGGCCGCACAAATGCAAGTACAAGCAATAGAGGTTCTATTTCTGATTCAAACTCAAATAGCACTAACGTTCAAAGCGTTAGCTCTAACAATGATTCATCTGGCAGAGCTAATAGCTCTACAAGTGGCCGATCAAGCGGTACTACAAATAACTCAAGATACGAGAAACCATCCAACTATCAAACACCAAAGGTTACAGTACCAAGAAGTAGTATAGACTACAACAATCCTCGTAGTGGTTCTAATACTACCGGTACAACTAATCGCAACAATTCAAACAGCAGTTCTTCTAATACAAACAGCAGCAACATTAATCGTGGTAGTTCAAGTTCTTCATCTACAAATAGAAATTCTTCGGGGAATATTACACCATCAAACAATGGCAGCTCATCATCAAGAAGTAACAACAATTACTCGGCACCTTCTAATAATAGGAATTCTTCAACTGTAACTCCTAATAGAAGCAGTAGCTCATCATCAAGTAGAAGTTCATCTTCATATTCTACTCCTTCAAGAAGCAATAGTTCTTCATCGGGAAGCAGTTCTTCATATTCTTCTCCATCAAGAAGTAACAATTCATCATATTCTTCTCCATCAAGAAGCAGTAGCTCTTCTTATTCAGCACCGAGTTCAAGTAGCAGTTCTTCTTCAAGAAGCGGTGGAAGTAGCTCTTCAGGTTCTTCATCATCAAGAAGTGGAAGTAGTAGCGGAGGTAGAAGATAATAAAAATTAAAAAAACATTGATCATGAAAAAGTTAAATTTAATAATAACCCTTATATTTTTTATTAGCATTGGTTTATCAGCTCAAACACCCGAAGATGCATTAAGATTCTCAAGATTAAATTATGCGACAGGCAATGCAAAATCAACTTCTATGGCAGGTTCCATTGGTGCTTTAGGTGCTAACTTTACCTCTTTATCAATTAATCCTGCTGGCATAGGTGTATATAGAAATTCTGATTTAACATTCACGCCATCAATAGTATTTTCAACTTCTTCAGCAGATTATTTAGAAAGTGGAAGACGTAATGATGAAACAATTAATTTTAACATTGGTAGTTTTGGGGCAATTTTTGCCATACCAACTTCAGGAGCTGTTGCTCAAAGCGGTTTCAAATATTTTCAATTCGGATTAGGAGTTAATAGGACAAATAATTTCAAGAGAGACGTTTTAATGAAAGGTTTTAATGAAACAAGCTCTATTACAACTCAATGGATTGATGATGCAAACTATAATAATCCAACTTTTTATATAGACGATGAAGGATATATTTTAACCGATAAACTTAATTTAGACCCTTTTACGACAGGACTTGCTTTTAATAATGATATCTTATTTATTGATTATGATAACACTGGTAATCTTTCATTCTTTTCTGATATGGAAGGTGGCCAGGTTGACCAAACAATAAGGATGCTTACTAGAGGTTCAATGAATGAATTTGTAATTTCCGGCGGATTTAATTATTCAGATAAACTATATGTTGGAGCTACTCTCGGAGTACCGTATTTCTCCTATCACGAACAATACATTATTACTGAAAAAGAAAGTGATACTGTTGCAATACCAAATCCTTTCTTTCAATCTATGACATATTCAACTAATTTATATACTTCAGGATCTGGAGTTAATTTTAAAATCGGTGCAATTTACAAACCTATTAAATGGTTAAGAGTAGGTTTGGCTTTACATACTCCTACACGATATAATATGGATGATGATTATTCTGCTGAAATTTCTTCTTACATTGATTTAGATGGTGGAGGTAATTATACTTACGCCGCTAACAATGCTTTTGGCACTTATGAGTACGTACTTAGAACACCACTGAAATTAATTGGAAGTTTGGGATTTGTTATTGGTCAAAATGGTTCTATAAATGTTGATTACACTTTTCAAGATTATTCAAAAGCTAAATTTAAAGATCCCGCATATTCATACGATTACACTAATGAGTTAATCAGTAATAATTATGGAGTCGGTCATAATATAGCAGTAGGAACAGAATGGATATTCGGAATACTTAGAGTAAGAGCCGGTTATGCCTATGAAACCTCACCTTATAAATCTAAACAAATCAATTCTGGTGGTGAACGTATGACTATTGGTGCTGGTCTTGGATTAAGTTTTGGCGGATTTTATACCGATTTTGGTTATGCTTTCGTTACGGAAGATGTTGATTTTTATCCTTATGATAGATACTATGTTGAAGCTTCCAAAAACGTATATAATACAAATCAATTTCAGTTGACTTTTGGATTTAGGTTTTAGTAGAGACGTAGCGCGCTACGTCTCTACGGATAAAACCGATAAAATGGATAAAGCCGACAAAATAGATAAAACTCCTAAATAAGGAGTTAGTTTTTTATCAAGAAACTTCTAAGTTCTTCTAAGGCTTTGCCTCTGTGGCTTATTTTGTTTTTTATTTCTAATGGGAGTTCGGCAAATGTTTCTGTGTATCCATCAGGAACAAAAACAGGATCATAACCGAAACCTCCTATTCCTTGAGGGACATCTATGATTTTTCCGTTAACAATACCGTGGAAAATATGTTTTTCTCCATTAAGGATTAAACAAATGGCTGTTAGAAAACGAGCATTTCTATTTTCTTTTCCTCGCATTTCTTTAAGTAGCTTATTTACATTATCTTCATAAGTAACGTGTTCGCCAGCATATCTTGAAGAGTAAACTCCTGGAGCTCCGTTTAATGATTCAACTTCCAATCCGGTATCATCAGCAAAAACGTTGACATTAAATTTATCAAAAATATATTCCGCTTTAATTATTGCATTACCATCTATTGTTTCTGCAGTTTCTTCAATTTCTTCGTTAAAACCTAATTCTTCAAGAGAAATAATTTCTATTTCAGTACCTTTTAGTTTTGCTTGTGCTTCTTCAAGTTTGTGTTTATTGTTGGTTGCGAAAACAATTTTCATTTAATTATGGTTTGATGTGGATAGAATGACAGAATTTTCAGGATTACATATTTTTTTGAGACGTTGCGGAAGATGCTTTTACTGCATTAATACATCTATTTCTGTTTTTATTTTTTCTTTTCTAACAAAATCGTACAAGGTTAATCTTCTTATTTGAAAATAATTAACCCAAAACTGTTGCAATGCAGCAATATAACCTCGCTGATTACTATCTTTATCGGCTAATGAACTGTTTAATTCTGTAATATCGATAGTACCGATTAAATATCTTTGTTTAGTAAATTCATAACGTTTTTGTGCAACAGTATCACTTTTTGCGGCAATCATTAATTGACTGTATTGCATATTAAACTGTTTTGCTTTTATATAGATTTCTTGATTGAAGTCGATAATATTTTGTTCAACTGTGGTTCTTATCAATTCTTGCTGTGATTCCGCCATTTTGATTTGTCCTTTTGCGCGTCCCCAGTCCAAAATCGGAACATTAATACCGAGCATTGCAACTTGTCTTTGCGAAGGTTCTCTATATGCTTGCGGAAATGTCGGGGCAGTTTTATCAAGTCCGTAGGTTAATGATAAGTCCATCGAGAATCTGCCTTCTCGTTTTGCTTTTGTCAAAGCTTGTTCAGCTTCAATTAATTGACGCTCGTAAGATAATACATCTGAGCGATTTTCATTAGCTTGGATAACAGCTTCATCAGCATCAATTTCGAGTTCCGGAATGATTGCCGGAGGAATTAATTCGATTTCTGCATCTTCTTTAATTCGTAGGAAGGATTTTAAATCGAAGAGATTCATTTCCAGATCCAACTTTGCGGTTTCAAGTTGCGACTTCGAATTAAGATAATTCAGTTCCATATTAAGAACTTCATTTTCAGCTATTGTACCCATCATATATCGACCTTGCGCAATTTGGTGCAGGGTATCATTATTTGCAAGATTAATTTCTTGAATACTCTTATTCATCTGCGCGAGCAAACAACTGAAAAAATAATTTGCAGCGGTAATCGCCACATCTTCCATTGATTCTATGTAAGACTGCTGTGCTTCCTTAAATTTTATCGGTTCAATTTTTCGTTCCCATTTGTAAGAATTATATCCGAAAATGGGTTGAGTATAACGAACATTAATTGGTGCAGAAGAAAAGTACATTGTATCTTCTTTAAAATTCATTGTATAACCAAGGTTTGTAAAAACCGATAAATTACCACCTGTAAAACCAACTGCTTGATCAATTCCAAGGCTTAAATCGGAATATATTTGATTATACCTTACGAACTCTGAGCCGGTAGGTGTTTCTATCATTCTATTCTGATTTTCAAACTGAAGCGGATTTCCATAGAGAGATACCTGCGGCATATAATTAGCTTTAAAATATCTGTATTGCCAGTAGCTATTTTTAAATCTATGTCGTGCCGACATTGCGCTTGGCGACTGTTGTTGTGCGATTTGAATAACATCTTCGAGAGTTAATCGTGTTATCTGGGGATTATATTGATTCTCTTGAGATAAGGCAAAACAAGGAATAATGAGAAACAGTAATATGATGATTTTTCGCATAGCAAAATATTTATTCATGTTATTCATAACGAAGCGATTCAACAGGATTTTGATTAGCAGCTTTTTTTGCCGGCATATATCCGAAACAAATACCAATTGTTGCGGAAACACCAAAAGAGATTAATATTGAACTGAAAGATACAATTGTTAAGATATCTGTTATGGACGTTATCATTTTCGATATTGCATATCCAAGCAAAATGCCTACTATACCTCCGATAAGACTAATTATTGTTGCTTCGGAAAGAAACTGAAATGTAATATCTTTTTTTGTTGCTCCGATTGCGAGTCGGGTACCAATTTCTTTTGTTCGTTCCATTACTGATGCGAGCATGATATTCATAATGCCAATACCGCCAACTATCAATGAGATGCTTGCAATAGCGCCTAAGACAATATTAAAGATATCTTTTGTTCTTTGTTCTTGTTTTAGAAGAACTTCCGGAATTACAATACTAAAATCTTCAAGATCACTATGCCGTCTTTTCAACATTTTGGTAATTACTTCTGCTGTTTGTATAATATCTTCTGTATTAGCAACATGAACTACCAATTTATCAATTTGATTATTCTCGGAACTTTTGGAAGAGCCTTTAATACTCGACATTGAAATTATTGAATTTCCGTCGCTAATTACAGTTGATGAGTTGGCTCTAAGGTTTGCAGATGTTACGACAGATCTATCCATATACCTCAGCAAAACTGTTTGTATAGGAGCATAGATTCCTTCGTTATAATTTGATATTCCCAAATCTTGACCGGGAGATGCGCTTATCGCCATTTTTTCTATTACACCAATAACCTTCAAATTAATACTTCCACATTTTATGTACCGTCCGATTGGATCAGTATCTGTAAAAAATTTTGTTTTAATATTAGAACCTATAATACAAACAGGTGCGCCATTAATAAGTTGCTCTTCATTAAAAACCTGTCCTTCAACAATGTTGACATTAAATATTGAAAAGAAATCCGGAGTTACTCCGTTAAGACTTACGTTTGCTGATTTTCCTGATGATACTGCGAGAACTTCATAAATAACTTCAGGACTGACCATTGAAACAGTCGGAATAGTTTTAAGAATTGATTCGCCATCTGCAATAGAAAGTCCTTTTGAAAACTTTTTTTGCATTGTTTTACTGCCTTCAGTTTGGCTATCATCAGAGTTAGCTTTTGGAGTAATGATAATATTATTTACTCCAACATATTTCATTTGATCGATAATTTCTTTTCTTGCTCCTTTACCTATAGCGAGCATTGCTATTACTGCTCCAACACCAAAGATAATTCCCAAAGCTGTAAGGAACGACCTGAATTTATTTGCCATCACAGCATCAACTGCCATCGACAAGTTGTAGATATATCTTTGATATTTGTTTGGTTTCATGTGTTTTTAGGACTCATTACAATGTTTTTATCGTTTTCTTTTCTGAGCCTTCCGGCGGAAGTAAATAAATTTTATCATTCTCTGATAATCCCTCTAAAACAATGATTTCGTTTTCGTTGCTTTTACCGAGTTTAACTTCTTGTTTATTGCCGCTTGTTGTATAAACAAAGGGAACTCCATTCTCATTATAAACACATTCAATAGGGATAAACAACACATCGGATATTTTATCGGTATTAATATAATTAACCGTTGTCATTGCAGGTCTAAGAATTGAATCATATTCATTAACTGTGATAATGACTTCAAAAACTTTTGCATTTGATCCTGATACTTGTTCTCCTATATTTGCGACAGATTCAACCAAACCGGTAAAGATTTTCTCCGGAAAGGCTTCAACTGTTACGCCAACGTTTTGACCTTTTTTTACTTTGCTGACATCTACTTCGTTGACATAAGTTTTGCTAATCATTTTTGTAAGATCCGGCAATTCTGCAACTATCGGATCCCAAGTACTTATTTGCGAGCCAATTCCAATCTTCGAGCCATCCCAATCTTTTCTATACACAAGCATTCCTGATTTAGGAGCAAATATTGTAAATTGTTTTATGATATCATTAATTTGTTCTAATCTTCTTTCTGTTTTATTTTTTGTTGCTGTAATTTCCTGCATATTAGCAAGAGCGGTTTGATATTTCAAATCATAATTTTCTATCGACTGATCTAATGATCTTTGCGCTTTATCAAGATTTATTTCATATTGTCTAATAGTTGCCGGCGGCTCAAATTTCGATTGTGCAAGAGTAATTTTTGCTTCTTCAACCGAATATTTCAAATTAATCAATTCATCTCGAGCGTTACGCAAAGTCATAGAAGTATCAAGCATAGTCTTAGTATAGGTAGTAAGATTTTGCTCATAAGTATCTTCTATATCTTTTAAAGAATTAGTAATTTCGGATTTACTAAGGGAAGCCACCCATTGACCTGAATCCACCACAGTTCCGTCGGCGACCATATTTTCAATTGTAAGATTCCACAATCTGAAATTACGTGCATCGGTAGGTCCCATGATTTTTTCCGAATTTTTAGCTTCGAGTTCTCCTGTTGTTACTACATCAATATTGAAATCTCCCGATTTTACGGGGATAACAAAATTTTCCATTGTTGTATTACTATCGCGACTTATTAACCAAATAATTACTCCGACTACTACAACAACGGCTATTAAATAATAATACTTCCTTTTCACTTATAAAAAATTTATTTAGCAAAGATAATAGAAATTAATATGTAAACAAATAAAATCCATATTAATGAATTGTTTAATCCCAAAAAGATTATTAACAACAAGGAAATCAATAGGAAGATATATGTTAAATAGTTATTTTTAAAGCTGAATGATGTGAACTTAAATGTTAAAAATTTAATTTTAGACACCATTAACAAGCTCAGAACAATTAAAATTAATCCTAAAATTACGAATGCCCAAATTAAGTTTATTGACTGAAGAATCGGCATTGTATGTGAGTTCAGCATTATTGCAACAACAAAGAACGCCGCTATAGGGCAAGATAATCCTGAAAATACAGATACATTTTGCTCTTCAATGTTATATTTTGCAAGTCGGAATGCTACTGCAATAGGAAAGATAACTGATATCAAAGGAAGCAGCAGCATATATTTATCACTTCCACCAAAAAGCAATAATGATGTCATCTTTGTTGCATCAATTGTTGACATAAGATGAAACATTAATACAGCCGGCAGAACTCCAAAAGATACAATGTCGCTCAATGAGTCCAGCTCTTTCCCAATTTTAGATTGAGCATTAAGCAGTCGCGCCGCAAGTCCATCAAATAGATCAAAAGCTGCAGCTGCAAACATAATGTAGCAAGCAATTTTTGGCATTGAGAAATGTAATGCTACTATAATCCCGATGACTCCGCAAAATAAATTCATTGCGGTGAGGATGTTTGGTATTGAGTTTTTTATTTTTTTCATGTTTGTTTTTGTATTTCACGGGTTCGCTATGCTTACCCGTGGATAATATTTAATTTCTTGATTGCTTCGTCACTTCGTTCCTCGCAATGACGGGACAATCACGAGTTTACCAAGTCCACTTTTGGAGATTTTTAGGTTAACGCTTGTTCTATCAACATTGTTATAAAATCTTTCAGTTCGACACCATATTCCTTTAATTGTTGCGGAATGATGCTCAACACTGACATTCCCGGCGCCGCATTTACTTCGAGAAAATAAATATTATTCTCATTAACAATATAATCTACTCGTATTACGCCTTTACAATTAAGCATATTATAAATCAAGTTTGTATATGTTGAAATAGCAATTGCCGTTTCTTCATCAATATTTGCAGGTGTTATTTCTTCTGAAAGTGAAGTTTGATATTTTGCTTCAAAATCGAAGAATTCTTTTTTTGGCACAACTTCTGTAATTGGAAGAATATTCATGGTTTCGCCATTTCTATATGCGCCGCATGTAAGTTCTCGACCTGAAAGAAATTCTTCAATCAGAACCTCATCATCTTCTTTGAAAGCATTATCTATAGCATTGATTATTTCGTCGGCATTATGAACTTTTGATATTCCGACGCTGGAACCGTTTTTATTCGGTTTCACAAAACAAGGGACTCCAAGTTTTTCAATAATTTCCTCTTGCGGATAATAATTCTTTTGAGTTAAAAAATACGATTTTGCAACCGGCACTCCGAGAGACGAAACAATTGATTTACAATAGAATTTATTAAAAGTCACAGATGCTTCAAACATATTGCAACCAACATAAGGAATATTCAGCAAATCGAAATATGCCAATAATTTTCCATCTTCGCCGGGAGTTCCGTGTATCATAGGATATACAACATCGAAGCTAACTTTTTCACCATCAATATTTAGGGAGAAGTCGGATTTGTCAATTTCAATATTTTTATCGGCAAAATACCACGAGGACTTCTCAATGATTATCGGATAAATATTAAATTTTTCTTTATCAATATTTTCGATAATGTTTTTTCCGCTTTTGAGGGAGATTTCATATTCTCCCGAATAACCGCCTAAAAGCAAGGCAACATTTTTTTTCTTCATTATTAACCCGGATAAATAACTAATTTTTGTCCAATTTTCAGATTATCAGACTTCAACTTATTCCAATTTTTAATTTTGCTTACTGATGTATGATATTTTTTTGCGATAAGGCTAAGATTCTCGCCTTTTTTTACGATATGCACATTTGCTTCTGAGGCTTTCTTAATTTCAGCTTGCATTTTCTCTTTATAGAGTCCTGATTTTGTTTTATGAGCAAATATTTCATCTTCTTTTGAGATAAAATCGAGCAAATCTTTTGTTGGAAGTTTCAGTGGATAAGCTTGAGTTGGTGTTGCAGGAATAATATCCATTTTATAAGCAGGATTCAGAAATCTGATTATTTCTATAGGAGTTCCGATCATTTCATTAATTTGTTCAAAAGACAGAACTTCATTAATCATCACGGTATCTGTTTCATGAGCGAGCAAAGTAGGTTCAGTCGGATAAATATTATGTTCGATATGATAATTCATAATATACACTACTGCTGAGAAAGCCGGCACATAACCACGAGTTTCGCGCGGGAGATAAGGCCAAATAAGCCAATAATTTTTTTTTCCGCCGGCACGTCTTATTGCTTTATTTACATTTCCCACACCTGAATTGTATGCAGCGAGCGCCATTAACCAGTCGTCATAAATATTATAAAGATCTTTTAAATGTTGACAAGCTGCTTCTGTAGATTTGTACGGATCGAATCTATCATCAATATAAGATGTTTGTTTTAGTCCGTATAATTTTCCGGTACCATACATAAATTGCCACAGACCTTTTGCTCCTGCGCGCGAACCTGCAATAGGATTTAGCGCAGACTCAACAACAGGAAGATACTTTAATTCCAAAGGTAATCCATGTCTATCGAGTGCTTCTTCAAAAATTGGAAAATATAGTTCAGCTAATCCAAGCATTTTAGATGTTGTTGCTCTTCGTTTTACTGCATAAGCATTAATATAATGTTGAACTTCCTTATTATAAACAAGTTCGATAGGTGTTTGCAGATTAATACATTGCATTCTTTCGACATATACCGAATCGCTCCAGACGGGAATATAATTAGGTTCGAAATTGTAGATATTTAGTTGTTCTACATCCGTTGTAAAATTTATTCTTGCATTCAAAAGTTCGTTCAACAAATTATCCAGCAAGTCGTACACATCGTATTCCGCAAGAGTTGAGTCACTAACAATAGAATCAGGAGATATTTGATACTTTGCTAATTCATTAAGTAAATTTTCGTTCTCAGGAAAGTTATTAAAAATTTCATTTGGAACTTTAATAAAAACAGAATCCGGTTCACCACCATATAGTTGAACATTAATTAACAACAAAAACAATAAGTATAATATTCTAAATTTCTTCATTTCTAAATTTCTAAATTAACATCATCTTCTCAAAAGAACTCCAAAATTTCTCTGCACTTTTATCCCAATCGAACAAACTTCGTCTTTGTCGACCTTTTTCAATCAACTGCTGGCGAAGATTCTCATCATTACTAATTGTTAGCATCGCATTTGCAATTTCATCAACATTGTACGGGTCAACAATAAGGGCTGCATCTCCTGCAACCTCAGGCATTGATGTTGTGTTAGAAGTAATTACAGCCGTTTCAGCGTTAAATGCTTCAACGATTGGAATACCAAATCCTTCGAAAATTGAAACATAAACCTGCGCGATTGATGAAGCAACTACCTTATTCAACTCATCTTGCGGCAGATATCCGGTAAATATAACGCTATCTTTATGCAACATATTATTATATGTATCTTCAATTTCGTCGTTGGTAGTTTTTCTATTACCGACAATCATCAGTTTATTGCTATCCGACGACATTGATTTATATTTATCAAAGGCACGTAAAAGATTAGCAAGATTTTTTCTTTTGTAGAAAGTGCCTACATATATAAAATATTTATCGCCAGCAGAATATTTGTTCCGAATAGTCTCTTGCTCGTTTTGGCTAAGTGAAAAGCAACAATTTGATGCTGCATTATATACTACGTCAATTAAATTTTCATCAGCGCCATAAACATTAATAACATCTTGTTTTGTATATTCAGAAACAGCGATAATTCTATCCGAGCGTTTAATATATTTTGGAGTATATTTATTGTAATATGCCAAAGCTTTCTTTGTAGTAAAAAATTCAGGATAATGAACAAAGTTAAGATCATGGACAACATTTAAAGTAGGAACTTTTGTTTTGAGCGACACCCAGCCATCAGTAGAAATAAAAGCATCTATCTTATATTTTTTCAAAGCTCGAGGTATTCCCCATTCAAAAAACAGATACCACAATATGTTTGTGCGCGCTTGTGGATGAACAACAACAGGCGTAACATTATCAGAAAAAATAAATTCTTCAGAATACGGTCTGTCAAAGAAGAAAAAAAATTGATGTTCGGGATGATTTTTGGTTATTCTTTTAAGAATTTCATTAGTAACCATCCCGATACCTTCTAATCGACCGGAAAGCAATAATCTTGTGTTTACGCCAATCCTCATTATTCCAAAACACTTTCTAAAAACTCTATTAAATCTTCACCCATAACATTTTTCTTGACGATAACGCCATCTTTATCAATGATTACGTTTGAAGGAATTGAACGAACTGCGTAAAGGTTAGATGCTTCATTATCCCAATACTTTAAATCTGATACATGATGCCATGTTAGACCATCATCTTCAATTGCTTTTACCCAAGCATCTTTTGTTCTATCTAAAGAAACTCCAAGAATATCGAAACCTTTATCTTTATATGTATTGTATGCCTTAACAACATTTGGATTTTCTTGCCTGCAAGGTCCGCACCATGATGCCCAAAAATCTACAAGCAAATAGCCATTGCCTACAAGACTTGATAATTTTACCGGATTTCCTTCAATATCGTTCATGGTAAAATCTACAAACTTTTTACCAACTGCAACATTATTAAGTTTTTGAATATAATCTGCCAAAAGCGCGTATTCTGAATATTCTTTAGCCTCTCCAGCTAATTTATTAAAAGCTTCATTTATTTCAACTGCATCGAATTTATAAGAATTTCTAAAAACCAAAAATGTTGAAACTGCTGAAGTCGGATTTTTTGCTGCAAAATCAAGGATTAATTGTTTCTTTTGATTATCTATTTCTTCATACTTCTCTCCTATTTCATCCAATTCATCTTCATTTCCCTCAGCTTCCGACAATTCAACAAATTTATTATATAGTGCTTCTTGTTCTTCTTCAAACACTTCATTTGATTCAATATATGAAAGGTATAAATCATTGGTTTTAGATCCTATTATTACAATTTCTCCGGGCAAATTCCTGTCGCCGCTAATTGTTATGTTAGAATTTTCCAAAAAGAAAGATTTTGCTGGTTTGTCTGTAACAAAAGCAAGATACACAAACTTTGGTGTTTCCACAAAGCCTTTTATTGTAAACTGTCCGTTTACTATATCCGTTTCTTGCATTACAACATATTCTCTTTCAACTCTTTCGAGGATATAAACCTTTTCGGCATTAATTAAATTACCTGTTATTACGTATTCATTTTTTGTTGAACATGATGCAAAAATCACTGCTATCATTATTCCTAATAAGATTTTTTTCATTTTATTTAATTTTTAAAGATTTTTATAGACAGGATGACAAAATTTTCATTATTTACATTTTTATTTATCCATTTTATCGGCTTTATCGGTTTTATCCGAACAGAGACGTTGTGCGCAACGTCTCTACGATGTTTCCGTTTTATTCTTGCCATCAACGACAATAACGATTTCACCTTTGACGGTTTTGTCGTTGAAATGTTCGCACAACTCACGCAAACTACCTCTAACATACTCTTCGTGCAACTTGCTTATTTCGCGAGCAACAACTGCATAACGATCTTCACCAAGATACTCCATCAGTTGGTTTAATGTTTTTACAAGTCGAAACGGCGACTCATACAGAACGAAGGTTTGATCAAGGTTTTTCAATTGTTCGAGTTTTGTATTTCTACCTTTTTTATGAGGAAGAAATCCTTCGAAATAAAATCTGTCGCAAGGGAGTCCGGAACACACAAGAGCAGGAATTAAAGCTGTTGCACCCGGAAGACATTCTACATCAATATTATTTTTAACACATTCTCGAACGAGCAAATAACCCGGATCGGAAATTCCTGGAGTTCCTGCATCTGTAATAAGACATGCCGATTCAACAGTTTTAATTTTATTTACAATATTATTTAATACCGAATGTTCATTATACTGATGAAATGCAATCATTTTTGTTGTTATATCATAATGTTTAAGCAAGTTACCAGATGTTCTCGTATCTTCCGCAAGAATAAAATCGGCATTCTTCAAGGTGTTTATCGCCCTAAGAGTTATATCTTCCAAATTTCCTATCGGTGTAGGTACTATAAATAGTTTCGGCATATTATTTTTTATCTAATTCTTGAAGAAATTCAACCATAAGTTGCACAAATTCACAACTTCTATCCAAAATATATTTGTAGGGCAAATCATAAATATTATGATATTCAACTAATCCGCTGCCTTGAGTATGAATAAATACCGAAGGTACATTTTTAGCATACAAAGGTGCATGATCGCTGTTATACGTTATCCCTTTAACAACGATTTCAGGAAAGTAATTATTTCTTTCATTCAATTCTTTAAGCTTATTTGTTTCCTCCGGGAAAGCTGCACCTTGAACAACTGTTATTCCTGCACTTCCGCCTCCAACCATATCGAAATTGATAAAGAAATCTATTTTTTCAAGTGGAATCGGCGGATTGTCGGCGAAAAATTTTGAACCTAACAATCCTGCTTCTTCGCCTGTGAAAGCAACAATCAGCAAGTTATGTTCAAGTTCAATATTTTCATCTTTCAAATATTTTGCAATTGCCAAAAGAGTTGCAACTCCCGTAGAATTATCATTTGCACCCGGCATGTAGATATCTTTCCCAAAACCACCGAGGTGATCGTAATGTGCGCCTATCATAAGGTATTTTGCATCTTCAGATTTTCCTGGAATAAATCCGACAACATTACGAGTTTTGAACTTTTTTATATGTTTGTTTTTAATTTCAATCTCAAGTTTTTTTGCAGATGGATTTATTGCGTTTTCAGTAACATAAACAGTAAAATTATCTTTCAATTCTCCGGCATCGCTCATTGCCCATGGCAAGCGATTGTTTTTAGAAACAATTATTGTTCCGGCATAAGGCTCAAAATTCTTATTTCGCAAGTCAGAATGATATCTGTCTGTAAGTAAAACCTTTGTTTTATCTCCTTGTTTCAGAATACTTTGTAAAGCATCATCATTTTTTACCGAATCATTAAAAAATGGCACAATAGTATAATTCCCTTTTACAGATTTTGAAGCTCTTGTAACAATAAAATTTCCTGCAGGAATCAATTCTTTTCCGTCAATTACAACTTTGGGAGTTTTTGTAAAATCGGAAGTAGGATAGGATAGATTTTG
>JAJDHA010000069.1 GCA_030265965.1 Odoribacter sp. OttesenSCG-928-L07 | reverse complement strand
ATGCTTCAATTCTCAATTCTCCATTCTCAATTCTCCATTAAATAAACTATCTTTGCACCCAATAATAAAATTACCATGAGCAATTCCAAATTATATCTTTTCGATGCGATGGCATTGATTTACAGAGCTTATTTTGCATTCCAAAGAAATCCCAGAATCACTTCAACAGGAATTAATACTTCTGCTGCGTTTGGTTTTACAACCTATCTATACGAAATAATAAAAAAGGAAAAACCGACTCATCTTGCCGTTTGTTTTGATTCGCAAAAACCAACTTTTCGTCACGAACAATATGAACAATACAAAGCAAACAGAAGTGCGATGCCGGAAGATATTGCGTCAAATATTCCTTATATCAAAGAAATTCTTGCTGCGCTTAATGTTCCAATGGTAATTTGTCAAGGTTTTGAAGCTGACGATATTATCGGTACAATTGCTACAAAAGCTTGTAAAGAAGGTTACGAAGTGTTTATGGTAACTCCGGATAAAGATTTTGGTCAGATTGTAAATGATTGTATCAAAATGTATAAGCCGGCTTACGGAAATAATCCGGCGGAAATTTTGGACGAACAGAAAGTTTGTGAAAAATTCGGATTGAAAAATACTCGTCAAATGATTGATTACCTCGGACTTGTTGGCGATTCATCCGATAATATTCCCGGAGTTCCCGGAGTTGGTCCGGTTGGAGCAAAAAAACTTCTTGATGAATTTGATAATATCGAAAATATTATAGCGAATGCAGATCAAATTAAAAATCAATCGCTACGACAAAAAATCATTGATAATAAGGAACTTGCTATTCAGTCGAAACAGCTTGCGACAATAATTACAGACGCTCCTTGCGATAATGATATTGATTCGTTCAAACTTTCAACGCCAAATGTTGAAGAATTAAAAGCAATCTTTGAAACGCTTGAATTTAGAACATTGGGAAATAGGATTTTTACGGAATTGTCGTTGGGTGGAATAATGGATAAAGCCGATAAAGCCGATAAAATAGATAAAGCTGATAAAGCTGATAAAGTGGATAAAATGGATAAAGTGGATAAAGGAGATTCGGCTTTGGGTGGCTTGTTTGCAAATGAGAATGAGCTTGGGCTTTTTACGGATATTTATGATAATATTAATACTGTAAAGCATGAATATATTCTTCTAAAAGACGAGAAGGAAATTGATGATTTTGTTGAAAAATTAAAGAATATAAAAGCATTTGCTTTTGATGTTGAGACAACAGGTTTAGATCCAAATAATTGCGAACTTGTTGGATTTTCTATTTCTTTTGAAAAACACAAAGCATACTATATCTCTTGTCCGGATAATTTTGATGAAACACATAAAATTGTTTCAAAATTCAAAATGTTTTTTGAGAATCCGGATATCTTGATAATTGGACAAAATTTGAAATTCGATTTCTTAGTTTTAAAATGGTATGATATTACTGTTAAGTCAAAGATATTCGATACAATGATAGCGCATTATCTAATCAACCAGGACGCAAAACATAATATGGATTATTTGGCGCAAGTGTATCTGAATTACAATCCCGTTCCAATCGAAGATTTAATTGGCAAACGAAATGCTAATCAAAGCAATATGAGGAATGTGGAAATTGAGACATTGAAGGAATATGCTGCCGAAGATGCAGATGTTACTTATCAGTTATATTTAATTTTTAAAGAAGAATTAAAGAAAACTAATAATGTTAAGATTTTCGAAGATATTGAGATGCCTTTGGTTAAAGTGCTTACCGATATGGAGTTTGAAGGTGTGAGAATAGATACTGATGCTTTAAAATCTTTTTCGGAACAATTAGAAACGCAAATACATAAACTCGTGGAAGAGATTTATGATTATGCCGGCGAAATATTTAATATTAATTCGCCAAAACAATTAGGCGAAATATTATTTGACAAACTGCAAATCGCACAGAAACCAAAGAAGACAAAAACAGGACAGTATTCTACAGGAGAAGATATTTTGTCGAAATTGAGGTTTATCCATCCAATTGTTGATGATATTCTCAATTATCGTTCATTAACCAAGCTTAAATCGACTTACGTTGAGCCTTTGCCATTACTGATAAATCCGAGAACCGGCAGAGTTCACACTACGTATAATCAAGCTGTTGTTGCAACCGGCAGATTGAGTTCAAACAATCCGAACTTGCAAAATATTCCTATCCGTTCAGAAAACGGAAAAGAAATTCGCAAAGCATTCGTGCCACGCAACAATAATTATGTTCTTTTGTCGGCAGATTATTCTCAAATTGAATTGCGTGTGATTGCGCATATTTCCGGAGATCAAAACATGATTGAAGCTTTCAAAGAAGGTAAAGATATTCATGCAGCAACTGCTGCTAAGGTATTTGCAGTTCCTGAAAACGAAGTAACATCGGATATGCGAAGAATAGCTAAGGTTGTGAATTTCGGCATAATATATGGAATGTCGCCATTTGGATTATCGGAAGAGCTCAACATTCCTCGCAAAAAAGCTGCGGAGATAATAGAGCAGTATTTCATTAACTTTCCGGGTATCAAACAGTACATGGAAAATAGTGTTGCCTTTGCGCGTGAGCACGGTTATATTGAGACAATACTTGGCAGAAGGCGATTGGTTAAAGATATCAATTCCAGAAATAATGTCACGCGAAATTATGCCGAGCGTTTTGCTATTAACGCACCAATTCAAGGTTCTTCAGCAGATATGATTAAGATAGCAATGATAAGTATCGAAGAAGAAATCGTAAGAAGAGAACTAAAATCAAGAATGATTTTGCAAGTTCATGATGAGTTGGTATTTGATACTCACGAATCGGAGATAGAACAGTTGAGTAAACTTGTTGAAGAAAAAATGAGAACAGCAATTGAACTGCAAGTCCCGATTGAAGTTTCGATAGGAATTGGGAAGAATTGGCTGGAAGCGCATTAGAATGGAGAATTGAGAATTGAGAATTGAGAATTAAGAAAAATTCTCCATTTTCCATTCTCCATTCTCCATTAAAAAACTATCTTTGCATCTATGATAAAACGGGAGATTGTAAACGCCATAATTGATGCCGCTCGAATTGAAGAGGTTGTTGGTGACTTTGTTACGCTTAAGAAACGTGGCGCTAATATGCTTGGCTTATGTCCGTTTCACAATGAGAAAACTCCTTCTTTTACTGTTTCTCCAGCGAAAGGAATATACAAATGTTTCGGCTGTGGAAAAGCCGGCAGCGCTGTGCATTTTATTATGGAACACGAGCATTACTCATATCCGGAAGCTCTTAAATATCTCGCAAGAAAGTACAATATTACAATTGAAGAAACTGAGCGCACTCCCGAAGAAATATTACTCGACGATACTAAAGACCGTCTCTTTAATATCAATTCTTTTGCACAACAATATTTTTCCGAAATATTATTTGAGAATAAATCAGGTCGCGACATTGGGTTATCATATTTTAAAGAACGTGGTTTTATTGAGAATACAATTAAGACTTTTCAGCTTGGGTACAGTTTAGATGAATTTGATGCATTTGTTAAACATGCAAAACATAATGGTTATAAAGAAGATATAATTTCAAAATCAGGATTGGTAACGACTCATGATGATGGAAAGATTTTCGACAGATTTCGTGGCAGGGTAATTTTCCCGATTCATAATTTATCGGGAAGAGTTATCGGTTTTGGTGGAAGAATAATGAGCGCCGATAAAAGCAAAGCTAAGTATATTAATAGTCCGGAAACTGAAATTTATCATAAAAGTGATACATTATACGGAATCTTCTTTGCCAAATCTGCAATAGTTTCGCATGATCTATGTTATCTTGTTGAAGGGTACACCGATGTAATTAGTATGTTTCAATCCGGATTTAAAAATGTTGTTGCTTCTTCCGGAACATCATTAACCATTGAGCAAATCCGTCTGATTAAAAGGTTTACTCATAATATTACCATAATTTATGATGGTGATGAAGCCGGACTGAAAGCATCTTTGCGTGGGATAGATATGATTCTCGAAGAAGGTTTGAATGTGCGTATTATTCCGCTTCCCGAAAAAGAAGACCCAGATTCTTTTGTTCGAAACAACCCATCATCAGAGGTTGATAATTACTTCAAAAATAAAGCCCAAGATTTTATTCGTTTTAAAACGGAATTACTTTTAAAAGAAACCAACAACGATCCGTTAAAAAAAGCAGAAGTAATAAAAGATGTAGTTAACTCTATATCATTGATTCCGGATGCAATTAATCGTGCGGTTTATGTGCAAGAATGCGCCCGTTTGCTCGATATTAAAGAACAAACTTTGATAACTGAGATTAATAAGTTAATCAGAAAGAGTTTTAATAAAAAGAACAGATCTGAAACAGAAGAAGACACTTCTCCCGAGATTCTTCCAGTAGAAAAACCGGATAGTATTAATAAAACACTTCTTGTTAAAGATGGAATTGAATACTTGGAAAGAAGTTTGATTGAAAAACTAATTCTATACGGGAAACATACTGCAGATTATTATTTCGACGGTGAAAATGAAGCAGAGGCGGTTTCAACAGCTGAATTTATTGTTAATGAGATAAAATACGACAATTTAGAGTTTTCCGATGCTATTTGTAAAAAAATATTTGAGCTTTTCGAAGAAGAAATGAAGCAGGAAAATATTCCTGATGAAAAGTTTTTTATCAATCATCCAGATTCGGAGATTGCATTAAATGCAATTAGTTTTATTGCTAACCCGTACAGTGTTAGTGAAAACTGGAAAGATTACAACGTGCGTATTAAAAAAGAGAGCGATGATATTTTGAATACTGTTTGTAGAACAATTTATTCGTTAAAAGCAGCATACATTAAGAAGTTACGCGCAGAAATACAAGAAAAAATGAAAAGCGCCGACGAAGATGAATTATTATCCCTCATGCTAAAAGATAAGGAATACAAAGAGCAGGAGATGGTGATTAATAATTTTCTGAATAGGATAATTACTTAATTGTAAGCAATATGACAGAATTACAAAATCACAGAATCAGCAAATAACAATCTGTTAATTCTGCAAATTCTGTCATCCTGTCCATTTTAATCTTTTTTCAAAAATATTTGCATTTTCAAAAACTCTTTTTTACCTTTGAACCGTGTTTGATTTTTAACGAATTATGAACGAACTACCTACATACAAACCAAAACAATTTAGTAAAGTTTATTATGCAAACCATTGCAAATACTATATATTTCTGCAATTTTTTTATTTGAAATTAATTAGTAATTAAAACTATTGCCTATGAAAGAAAAAGAACAAAATTAAATTAATACAGGAAAAACAAGTGTTTTTTGGGAAGAATACTTGTGGAAAATTAAATTATTATTGAACAAATTATTACAAATTTAAAATTAAGATTATGAAAAAAATAAATTTTCTAATGTTATTATTCACACTAAGTATAATAACACCGCTCTATGCACAAGAGCAAAGATACGAATATTGGCCGTTCCCTGTTGAAAATGCCGAATGGATAAATATAAGGGAAACATTGCCTTGGAATTATCAACAAACAAGACACTATACAGCAAATGAAACCATAAACATACTTGGAAATACTTATTATAAAATTTTATTTGAGGAAGAGGATGTATTGTATGTTAGAGAAACGGAAAATAAGAAAGTTTATGCTGTTTTTCCGAGTATGACAGAACAATATGGTTATGAACAAGAGGTACTTTTATATGATTTTGAAATAAAAATTGGCGATACAATATTTTTTGATTATCGTGGGCAAACCTATGGTGGGGGTTATATAGAATTTGAAGAATATCCCATATATTATGTTGTTACGGATTTCTACAACCTTGAATTAAGTCCAGGATCATCATTAAAAGGCTATAGGTTCGAACGCTCTGATGGTAACCCCCAAAATTGTATATGGGTTGAAGGTATTGGAAGTTTGTGGTCTATATTTGGCCCTTATGATGGTGCTGTAAATTTAAATCATGACAAATTTTGGATGACCTGTTTTTATCATGAAGGGGCATTGCTATTTAAACACCCTTATTGCACTGATTGTTTTTGTGGTGTTGGTATAGAAGACAACAATATATCAGCAGATTTATCAATTTATCCGAATCCTTCAAATGATGTATTATGCGTAGAATTTTCGGATTACCAGATAAAAGA
>JAJDHA010000068.1 GCA_030265965.1 Odoribacter sp. OttesenSCG-928-L07 | reverse complement strand
GTTAAGATGAAATCTTGATCGCTTTTTTTGTTGTAAAATACATGCATTTCACGTGTTTTTTGCTATTTGTGTAAGCAAATGTGTAAGCAGAAAAAACATCATGAACGCCTCATTAGAAGTCATTTGCTACAAAGTTCGCCCATTGAAAAACGGCGAATATCCACTTATGCTCCGAATTACTAAATCAAGGAAGCGTAAATACGTCTCAATTGGAATGTCAATTGATGAAAAATATTGGGATTTTAAGAAGAATAAACCCAAAAGAAATTGTCCGAACAAAGAAAAGATTGAAAATTTAATTGCAAATAAAATTGGAGAGTACAACAATCTGATTATTGATTTGACAACTGAACAAAAGGAGTTTACGCCTGAAACTCTTGTGTCTACAATAGAAAGCAAAAGCAAGTTTGAAACTGTTGACTTATTCTATAAATATCTAATAGATAAGATGATAAAAGCAGGGAAATTAGGTAATGCTGATGTTTGCCAATATTCTTTTGATTCGCTATCCCGATTTACAAAAAACAAACTTAATATTTCATTTCAAACGATTGATGTTATTTGGCTTAAACGGTACGAAGAATGGTTGCGAAATAATGATTGTAAAGAAACTACAATGAGTCAATTGTTTAGAACGTTAAGAAGTGTATTTAACAAAGCGTTAGAACAAGGAATAGTTAAACAAGATAGTTATCCGTTTAATGCCTATAAAATTAGCAAATTCAACACGTCAACAAAAAAACGAGCAATTAATAAAGATGAGCTAATGAAAATAATGCAAGTTGATTTATCTAAAGAGCGTTTTTATATTAATTTTAGTCGAGATATTTTTGTTTTCAGTTATTTGTCGGGAGGAATAAACTTTACTGATATTGCTAATTTGACGAAAGAAAATATCTCTAACAATAGATTGGAATATAAACGACAAAAGACAACTAAATTAATTTCATTACCATTGCTCCCAAATTGCCTAGAAATAATTTCGAAATATGCAGATGATAAACGAAAATATCTGTTTCCGATTTTTGACGAAAATAAACATAAAACGCATAAGCAACGTCATGATAGAATTCATAAGGTATTGAAAAATGTAAATCACAACTTAAAAACTATTTCAGAAATACTTGAATTAAAAATACCTCTAACAACCTATGTTGCACGTCATACCTTTGCTACCATTCTAAAGCGTTCTGGAGTAAACATAGCAATCATTTCAGAAAGTTTAGGTCATTCCGATTTAGCTACAACTCAAATTTACCTTGATAGTTTTCAAAATTCGCAGATTGATGAGGCGATGAAGAATTTATTGTGACAATTTTTTCATAACGTATTTTTCATAAATTCTTTTTTTAATACCCCTGTAAAAAATACGTCACTGTAGAATAGATATTATTTTTAGTAAATTGAAAATTGTTTTATTATTTTTGAAATTAGCCCCGTTTTGGGGCTTTTTTTGTTTTCAAAAGGTTAAACACAATCTGGCAAATAGCAAATAAAACCGCTTTTACCATCTGCCATATTCAATTTAATCTTGTTTCCTATTTTGTACATATTGAGGACAAAACTCTCAATACTGTTGAGAGAAATTAAACTTACATATAATGCAAACGCTATATTGTTGGTTTTTAGTAATATTTATTGATGACATGTTTTTCAAAAAGTTCTTTTTTTATTCACCTCAAAATTCTTGTCACTCCAAAAACAATAATAATTCAATTAAATTTAAATATCTTTGCAAAAGATATTTTGCTTCAAACAAAATGAATGACTTCTTCACATATAATCCATTATGGCACGAGCGAATAGGAAATATTTATGCTCTATTGGAACGTGTAAAGATTTCTGAAGAACAATCAAAAGATATTTTACATTTGCGTAGAACAAATCGTATTCTTACAATTGGTTCAACAACTGCTATTGAGGGTAATCAACTTACTGTACAACAAGTTTTTGATGTAATTAATGGTAAAGTTGTTTTTGCACCGATGCACGATATTAAGGAAGTAAAAAATGCTTTTTTAGCTTATGAACATATTCCTAATTTAGAACCGTATAGCGTTGAAAGTTTTTTGAAAGCACATGATGATATTACAAATAACCTTATACAAGAATCAGGACAATTTCGAACAGTTGGTGTGGCAGTTGTAAATAGTAAAGGAGAGGTTATTCATTCTGGTGCAGACTTCCAACAAGTACCTACACTTATAGCTGAATTATTTGATTGGGGTAAAACATCCAACATACATGCCTTGATAAAAAGTTCTGCAATTCACTTTATGATAGAACATATACATCCATTTAGAGATGGAAACGGCAGAATCGGAAGACTTTGGCAAACGCTGATTCTTAGTAAATGGAATGAAATCTTTGAATGGCTACCTGTTGAAACAATGATTTATCACAACCAAGCAAAATATTATGAAGCATTGAGGCAATCTCACGCAAATAATGAAACTGTTGATTGTCGTCCATTTATTGATTTTATGCTTGACGTGATTGAGAATGCGATGTTCCAATATATTGATAACGATTCTAATAATATACAAAATCAAAACGGTGGTTTATTTGGTGGAATAAATGGTGGAATAAATGAAACCGAAAAGGCAATACTTTCTTTAATAGAAGAAAATGCACATATTCGAGTTTTTGAAATGGCACAGAAATTATTTAAACCTGTTAGAACAATTGAAAATAACATAAGGCATTTAAGAGAGCAAGGAATAATTACACGGGTTGGAAGTAAAAAAACAGGTTATTGGAAAATCAATTAAAATCGTAATTAAATTTGATTATACAAACCAAACTTATGAAAACTCGAAACTTTGGCCTATAAATAGACAGTTTTTGGCAATATTTGTTGGTGACGTGTTTTTCCAAAACTTCCTATATAATACCCTCCAATTTTTTGGTCACTCCAAAAATGGCGTTAATTCCAATAGATTAAATCTTCTTTCTACAAATCAATAGTAGAACATAAAAACCCAAAACAATATCTATAAATTGAGAATGATTATATTTCCACCACATCCCCTCCGCCCAAGTAACCTATTCCTACAAACCGCCCCCTCCACCATCAAAGTTGGAAACCAAAAATCCAACTTAGTTATACTTACCATATTCCCACTTAAAAAATAATTAAGACAAATACTTTTCTTAATTTTTACTCCGAACGGAGATTCAATCCCAATTTCTAAAATAAGTATCAAAAAACGTAATAAAGAACACATGAAAAGAACCTAAGACAAACTTTTGTTGTTTACGCCGTATTTTAAGAGCCGTTTTCCTCTTTATTGAGGGACGGCTTTTTTTGTATTACAAGCCCCAAAGTAACTCCGTAACTTCGTAACTTTTGTAACTCCAAGCTGATTGGTTAAAGGACGAAGAAGAAGTTGTAATTGATGATTTCGGTTGCCATTGGTGGGGAAGACAATGTTCAGGACAAGCTATTTATTTTGATGGAGTTATTTCGGAGATTTGCGAAAATCTTTCCTAATAAATTATACAACAGCCCAAGAGAGTGCATTTTTAAAGTTTTTATTACCTTTGCATTGTCTTACACAAGTAAGGCAGACATATCGTAAAAAACACGGAAAGTGTAAAGTTTATTCTTGCAAGTAAAATCTGGTAAATTTTAGAATGAAGAATAAGCGAACTCTCTCACGTCATTGTTATATGGCGTGGGGCTGTTGCTTGTTTGACATTCGAGGTTAACCAGATACCCACTTGCTTAAATAAGTTTTCAGTTCCACGCTTTCTTTTTTATACTATTGCTGTTTGAGGAACGAAATAGCAGGAAAAAATTAAGTTAATATGAACAAAAAATCCAATAGACAACCATCTTGTTTAAGGTGGTTTTTTTATTTCATACCGTTAAATAGGCATTTCATACTAAAAACATGTCATTTCGTTCAATAGTCTAAAAACCATGAAATTATGAACAATAAAATAAGTAATTTTGCGAGCGAAGAATGTCCTATGTCAAAATATTTATTACTAACAAATAACAACGAAGTTGTAAGAGTTTCGCCTGAAAGAATAGTTTATATCCATTCCAACGGCAATTGTTCTTATATGATATTGACTGGAAATGAAAAACATGCCTTTTCTTTCAATCTTGCAAAGTTTGAAAAGATATTACAAGAACAACTTAATAGCGAAGCACACATTTTAATACGACTTGGAAAACAATTAATTATAAATAGCAAATACATCTATTACATCAACATAACCAAACAAGAAATAATTTTATCGGATATAAGTTTCCCTGCAAAATTCACATTAGATGTTTCAAGGGAAGCATTACGGAAACTAAAAACTGATTTAGAAGAAGATTTAAAATGATTACAAATAATTAAAAACCAAAATAATATGAAACAATTAACAAAACAAATCTTACTATTAATGTTCTTTTGTTCGACATTAATGGTTAATGCACAAAATAAACTGCAAGTTTTTGAAAAGTATGGCAGAAGCGAATCATATTCACTTACGGATATTAAAAAAATATGGTTTAGCGAATATAGTGGTGACGTTGTTTGGATACAAAATTCGTCTGGGTCATCTCAAGGTCATGAAGTTGAGGATATTGATTATATGGGTTTTGAATATTCTCCTGGCGGCATTAATGAAATACTTTCAGAAGATATAAACATTTATCCTAATCCAGTAACAGATAATTTAACGGTAAAATACTCTGAAAATATTGATGAGTTGAAAATTTTTGATTTACATGGAAAATTACACTTACAATTAGCTCCTAAAAAAGAGATTGTTGATATAGATATGTCATTGTTCCCAACTGGAGTATATTTCATTAGGATAGTTAGCGACAACAAGGTTGGAATAAATAAAGTAATAAAATCTAACAATTAACAGCCATGAAAAGAATACATAAAATAATTACCCTTTTAACATTGTGTTTTTTGTTTTTGGGATTAAAAGGTTACTCACAAAATGATACTGCATACGTTTTTTATCAATCAGAAGTAATTTACAAATCACATATAAAGGATATTGACAGTATAAGATTTATTAATTATGGCTCTAATTATATTAGGATATTCAAATCAAATATGATCGATTTTAGTAGACCTGTTACACAGATTGATAGTATAATATTTTATCAGCCACCAACACCTGCGACAGTAATAACAAATGCTGTTACTAATATAATGGAAGCATCTGCAACATTAAACGGAGATATTACATTTGTTGGTTCGCCCGAATATACTGAAAGGGGATTTTGTTATTCAACAAATAATAATCCTACTGTTAATGACACAAAAATTATTGTTGAAGGTAACGGAACTGGAGAATATTCAGTAGAAGTGGATGAATTGGAATCAAACACACAATATTATGTGCGTGCTTATGTTGAAAGTACGACAGGAGCTGTTTATGGGGATACGAAGCCATTTAAAACACTGTCAGGCACGTTAGCAACTGTTACCACGTTACCAATATCAAATGTTACAGATTATTCTGCTACATTGGGTGGAAATATTATAACAATAGGTAATCCAGAATACACCGAAAAGGGAATTTGTTATTCAACCTCAACAAACCCGACAATTAGTAACAAAAAAGTTATTGTTGAAGGAGACGAGGTAGGAGAATATTTTGTTGATATAAAGAATTTATCTCTAAATACATTGTATTATGTGCGTGCTTATGCAGTAAATGAGGCTGGTATTGCATACGGAAATGAAATTGAATTTACAACGCTACCTGCACAACCATTTACTTATTATGGAGATATAATTTTATCTAAAGAAGAAGAAGTAATTGCAGTAAGAGATGCAGGTTATAAATATATTAGGGGAAAAGTGACTGTGAAAGGTGATATTCTTCAAACACTTACATTGCTTAACAATCAAATTAAAGAAATAAGTGGAAATCTACTTTTTGAAGCAAAAAACCTAACAACATTTGATGGTTTTTATGGTTTAGAAAAAATATATGAAAGTTTAATTCTCAAAGATGGGAAAATGGCAAATTTTGAAGGATTAAACAATCTTAATAGCATTGGAGAAAACTTTGAGATTAGCTCTTCTAATTCTTTAAAAGCACTCACTTCATTTTCAGGATTAGAAAGTTTACAGTCAGTTGGAGGAAATTTAGAGATAACATCTTCTTATTCTTATTATTCTTCTTCTTTAAATTCACTTATATCATTTTCAGGATTAGA
>JAJDHA010000067.1 GCA_030265965.1 Odoribacter sp. OttesenSCG-928-L07 | reverse complement strand
GATGTGGCACTTTTAAATCATGCAAAAGAAGTACTAAAGAACCATTTCGGAGAATTGAAAAATCTTACATTATTGGAACTTCCAAATAATGATATTTGGGCAAGGGATATGGGACCAATATTCGTAAGGACGAACCAAAACACTATGGCTATCGCTGATTTCAATTTCAATTCTTGGGGATACACTGATACTTTAGATGCAGATACAAAAATTGAGGAAATGTATGATGAAAGAGTAGCTAAGCGAATTAACTTACCGGTAATTTCGAGTTCAATGATTAGTGAAGGTGGAAACAGAGAAGTGAATGGAAAGGGTACGTTAATGACTACCGAACATGTGGAACAAGGCAGAAACCCAAACCTGACTAAAAATGAGATGGAAGCAGAATACAAGAGATTATTGGGCGTAAAGAAAATCATCTGGTTAAAAAAAGGATTGGTTGAAGATGACCACACATTTCTTGGACCAATAACAACATCTGATGGGCTAAAAGCTTATACAGTTATTACTACAAATGGTCATATTGATGAATTTGCTCGGTTTGTAAATGATTCAACAATTTTATTGGCACAGGTAGATAGTACGGATTTAGAAAACTCAATCGCTCTGGAAAACCATAAACGAATTGAGGAGAACTACAAAATACTGTCTGAAGCAACTGACCAAGATGGCAAACGATTTACCATAATACGTATGCCACTTGCCTCAACTATTTATTCAACAATGAAGCCCGGTGATTATGTTTATGAAAGCATTAAAACACTTGACTACCTTGACGGAAGTACTTTTCCGGATGGTGATACCATAAATGTAATTGCGGCTTTAAGCTATCTTAACTTCATAATTACCAACAAGGTAATTATTGGTCAGACTTGCTGGAGAGAGGGAATGCCAAATGAGTTGAAAGAAAAGGATGAAAAAGCAGCTCAAATTTTGCAATCTGTTTTTCCAAATAGAAAAGTAATAATGATTGACGCACTTGCCGTAAATTTGGGAGGCGGTGGACTTCATTGCATCAGTATGCAACAACCCGCATTCCTCAAAAACTAATTAAATAAATTATGAAAAAAACAATAAATATCCTTAGCTCATTCTTACTTGCATTCCTATTATTGTCATGTTCAACAAAGAATCAACAAAACAATAATTTTGCAAGTCTCCAAGATGTTGTTGATGCCAAAAAATCAATTGGCGTGGTTACCGGCACCACGCATGATGAGTTCGTTAACAAAAATTATCCCGAAGCAGAAGTTCTTCACTTTGAAGGCAATCCGGATTTAATCATCGCTCTCAATGCCGGTCAGGTTGAAGCTGTTGTTGGCGACCAAAATATCCTAAAACCTTATCTTAAAGCAGACCCTAACTTGGTTGTTCTTGAGAAAAGATTGTTTAATCAATATTTCGGATATGGCTTTGGAGATGCTAAACTTAAAGATGCTTTCAACGTATATTTGGCAAAACTCAGAGAATCAAAAGAATTAGATAAGATAATTGATAAATGGGAAAATGCTGAAGAAAACACTAAGCTAAATGAGTATGAATTTAGTGGAGAAAATGGACTTCTACGAATCGGGATTACCGGTGTCAGCATTCCTTTTGCTTATTTAAGTCACGGCAATTACGTTGGAATAGACATGGAGCTAATATATGGTTTCGCTGAATCGCAAGGAATGAAACCTGAACTTCATACCATGCAATTCAATTCTTTAATTGCATCTATTGTATCAAAAAAAGTGGATATTATCGGCTCGCCTGTTACAATCACAGAAGAAAGAAAAAAACAAATTCTCTTTTCCGATAGTTATTATACTTCTGCATCAATAGCAGTAACGCTGAAGAAAAACATTACAGGAGAAAAACAAGCTTTAAATTTAGAAAAAAAGGAAGATTTATATAACAAAAGAATTGGAGTGCTTTTAGGTTCAGTTCAAGATATTTTTGCAACAAAGAATTTTCCTGAAGCTACGATATTAAGAATGAATACTATCACTGAGATGGTTCCGCTTCTACAACAAAATCAATGTGATGCTGCATTTCTTGATGATATTAGGGCTGATTTTTTACTAAAAGAATATCCCGAGTTCGCTTACCTTGATGATGCAGTGCTTAAAAGCTCTTGCGCTGTAGGATTTCCAAAATCAAAAACAAAAGTACGTGATGAATTTAATATTTTCCTAAAAGAAATACGTGAAAATGGCATCTATGACGAAATGTACGATCGCTGGATCATTAACGGCGATGAATCTGTGATGCCTTTAATTGAAAATACCGGCACAAACGGCACAATCAGAATAGGTTCAACATTTGAAAGCATTCCTTTCTCTTTTATGAAGAACAATGAATACTATGGTTTCGATGTGGAATTGATGCTGCGATATGCTGCTTCATTGAATAAAAAACCTGTTTTTTCTGATTATAATTTTAGTGGATTATTGGCAGCGGCCGCAACTGAGAAAGTGGATGTAATCGCTGCAAGTATTATGGCTACAGAAGAAAGAGCTAAACAAATTGCTTTCTCTGATAATTATTTTACCGGTCATTCCGGACTGATAGTACTTTCTGAAAATCTTGCAGGTAATAACAACAAAACCAATGCTCCTTCAAAAAATAAGAAAAAGCAAAAAGAAGAAAGTTATTTCACAAGCCTTAATGACGTTGCAAAAAAACGTATCGCAGTAATGGTCGGCTCAACTCACGATCAGTTTATCAGCAGTAATTATCCAAATGCCACAATCGTTCGAATTGATAACGCTCCTGATTTGACTTTAGCGCTTAAAACCGGTCAATGCGATGCCATAGTTTTAGATGAAAATACTGCAAAACTATATCTCGAAGCTGATAATCAATTAGGAGTACTTGAAAGAGATATTTTTAAAGAAGAATATGGTTTCGGCTTTAACAATCAAGAACTTAGAGATGATGTTAATATTTACTTGAATGAATTAATATCCTCAGGGCAGAATCAATTAATTATTGAAAAATGGTCTAATGATGATGGCTCAATGCAAATTCCGGATTTTAATAATAAAGGAGAAAACGGCACTCTAAAAATTGGAACAACAGGTACAGATATTCCTTTTTCCTACATCAAAGAAAATAAAGATGCAGGAATCGATATGGAAATTATTTATGGTTATGCTGCATCAAAAGGATTAAAGCCGGAAGTATCAATTATGCCTTTCGGATCATTGTTAGCTGCTGCAACTTCAAAAAAAGTTGATGTCATAGTTTCTGCAATTACAATAACCGAAGAAAGAAAGAAACAATTATTTTTCTCCGACACTTATTACGGATCAAATGCTATCGCATTAACTCTCAAGAAGAATCTGCCGCCGGAAGAAAGATCATCAGGACTAAATTTACGAACCGTTGACGATTTGCAAGACAAAAGGATTGGAGTTCTTTTAGGTTCTGCACAAGATATGTTCGTTTCCAGCAAATTTAAAAATGCTGAATTATATAGAATGGATCATTCTGTTGATCTCGTCGCTCTTTTACAACAAGGTCAATGCGATGCAATCTTGTTAAATGATATAGAAGCTATTTATTTAATGGCTGAACATCCTGAATTTGCGTATCTTCAAAAGAATGTATCGAAAGAATCTTATGTGATAGGATTTCCTAAATCAGCAACAAAAGAAAGAGATGAGTTCAATGTTTTTCTGAAAGATATTAAAGATTCAGGGTTGTATGATGAAATTTATAATCGTTGGATTTTCAATGCAAACGAAGCTGTAATGCCAATGATTGAAAATGACGGTAAAAACGGCATTTTAAAAGTCGGTACTACTTTGGAAGAAGTCCCGTATTCATTTATCAAAAACGGAGAATATGCCGGTTTCGATATTGAGTTAATGTTAAGATACGCAGCATACATCAACAAAAAAGCTGAGTTTATACATTACAATTTCAGCGGAATGCTCGCCGCAGTAATATCAGATAAAGTTGATGTTATTGCTAATGCGATTATGGAAACTGAGGAAAGAGCAAAGAATATTTCTTTCTCCAACGAATATATCGACGTTCCTTCCGGAATAATTGTTTTAAATAAGAACCTTGCATCTTCTCAGGATGATGAAAAGGAATCAAAATCTTGGTTTACAAGAGTTAAAGAAAGTTTTCATAACAATATTATTAAAGAAAAACGATATTTATTACTTTGGGATGGATTAAAAGTAACTTTTATCATATCTGTACTTTCTGCAATTCTCGGCACATTACTCGGAGCTTTAATCTGTTGGATGAGAATGAGTAAAAACAAGATTGTCAAAACAATAGCATTAGTTTACATTGATATTCTGCGTGGAATTCCGCAAGTTGTTTTACTTATGCTCATGTTTTACGTTGTTTTTGCATCATGGAATATCGGCGGAGTAGCAGTTGCAGTAATTACCTTTGCGATGAACTTTGCTGCATACGTTTCAGAAATGTTTAGAACATCTATTCAAAGTATTAAAAAAGGTCAAACCGAAGCCGGGATTGCAATGGGATTCAGCAAGGTAAAAACCTTCTTTAACATTATTATGCCGCAAGCCATTCAAAGAGTTATTCCTGTTTACAAAGGCGAATTCATCGGATTGGTAAAAATGACTTCCATCGTAGGTTACATTGCCGTTCAAGATTTAACCAAAGCCAGCGACATCATTCGTAGCCGTACCTTCGACGCATTCTTCCCATTAATAGTAATATCTATAATATATTTCCTATTAGCATGGCTATTAACCTTATTAATTGACATGATACAGATTAAAGTTGCACCAAAACGAAAGTGATGAAGATTGTAGAGACGTTGCGCGCAACGTCTCTACAGATAAAACCGATAAAGCAGATAAAATGGATAAAACCATAATTAATAATAATAATCAAAAATCGACACCGAAGGTGTCAAACATTAATAACCCCATGCAAGCGTAGCGCAGCTTGGGGGGGTACAAACCCTCACAAGCGCAGCTCGGGGATAAACAAAACAACATGATAAGAGTAGAGCACCTAGCAAAAACATACAGCAACGGTCCAACCGTCCTCACCGACGTTAACACTGAAATCAAACGCGGCGAGATAATCTCAATAATCGGACCTTCCGGAACAGGAAAAAGCACTTTCCTCAGATGTCTGAATCTGTTGGAGAAACCTTCAGACGGAAAAATTTGGATTAACGAACAAGATATCCTCGACCCAAAAAGCGATGTTAATGCGCTGAGGAGAAAAATGGGAATGGTATTCCAGAGCTTCAACCTGTTTGAACACATGACAGTTCTCGGGAACTTGACAATCGGACCTATAAAGCTACTTAATGCAAGCAAAGAGCAAGCAGAAACAAGAGCGCGCGAATTGCTCAAGATGGTCGGGTTGGCAGCTAAGGAAAACTCCTTCCCTGACGAGCTTTCCGGCGGACAACAGCAACGTGTTGCAATAGCAAGATGTTTGTCGATGAATCCCGAAATCATTCTTTTTGATGAGCCAACATCAGCGCTTGATCCAACAATGGTGAGTGAAGTATTAAGCGTAATCAGAACACTCGCGCAAGAAGGAATGACAATGGCAATTGTAACTCACGAGATGAAATTTGCCAGAGACGTATCTACACGAATATTCTATATGGATGAAGGAATCATTTATGAAGAAGGAACACCAGAAGAAATATTTGAAAATCCAAAACGCGAGAAAACCAGAGCTTTCATTCACAGAATTAGAAGCTTTGTTTATCATATCGAAAACAACGATTACGATTTCTACGATTTACAATCCAAAATAGAAGGATTTGGCGCTAAACATTTCTTCCAAGCACAAGAAATCAATAACATACAGCTTATTGTTGAGGAAATAATGCAATTATGTTTAAAAGAAGGTGATGTTCAAGAACGCACAGAAACATTTAACAAATCCGGCGGATTAGAATTGACATTAGAATATTCCGAAGCAAGTTCCGGCGTAACAATAAACTTCATTGCCGACAAATCCCTCAAAACAATATTAAATCAAACCGAAAACTCCGACGGATTAAGTCTCGCCATTATTTCTGCAATGACAGATGATTTAAAAGAAACTGTTGTTGATGATAAAGTTAGGTTGAGTATGGGGTTGAAGAGGTAGTATTACATTCTATTACCCAACGCGTTGCATTAGGTTGAATTAATTCTGTCCTTTCAGGACGAAATTGTCATTTGAAATTATTACAAATATTGATATGCTCGCATTTACATCCCCCTAACCCCCTTTGAAGGGGGAATTTGCATTTTCACCACTCAAAG